>DATBPW010000001.1:0-3576 GCA_036561125.1 Ramlibacter sp.
ATGCTGCTGGCGATCCTCGACGGCGTGCGCACGAAGAGCGAAGCCGAGATCATCTGGATCGTCGCGTCCAACTTCAACAGCGAGCAGATCCAGATGGACGAGGCCATGCTGCGCCGGTTCCAGATGAAGGTGGACTTCCGCCTGCCCAACCGCGAAGAGCGCCTGGCGATCGTCGAACACTACCTCGCGCAGCGCGCGGACAAGGTCGTGGCCGGCATCGACCTCACGCACCTGGTCGAAGTGACGGAAAGCCGCAGCCCGGCGGACCTGGAGACCATCGTCAACCAGGCGGGCATCAGCGCCGTGCAGGTCGGCGCGATGATCGATGCCGAGACGCTGATGAAGGCCGCCGAGCGCGTGCTGGTGGGCAACGTCAACTCGAACACCACCAAGGAGCGCGAACGCGACCGCCGCATCATCGCGATCCACGAGTGGGGCCACTTCCTCGTCGACTTCGAGGCCGAGCGCAAGATCGCCGCCGGCGACTGGGAGCGCATCGAGCAGAACCTCAAGACATTGAAGATCTCGCTGAAGGCCAACCCGCGCAACAACGCGCTGGGCTTCGTGTTCCACAAGCAGGGCTCGAACCTGCTCAAGACCAAGGCCGACATCGAGCACGACGTGCGCGTGCTGCTGGGCGGCATGGCGAACGAGGAGCTGTTCTTCGGCGAGGAAGGCACGACCAACGGTGCGCACAACGACATCACGCGCGTGACCAAGCTGCTGCACCACGCCGTCGCCGAGATGGGCATGTACCGCAAGACGCGCCTGAACTACGGCGCGCTGTCCGACCGCGCACCGAACCTCGACGAGGAAACGCGCGGCATCATGGAAGCGCAAAGCGAGCGCCTCTACGGCGAGACCAAGTCGGTGCTGGCGCGCCTGACGCCGCTGACCGAGCACCTGGCCGGCAAGCTGATGGACAAGGGCGAGATGAGCCTGAAGGAAGCGCTCTTCGAGATCCGCAGCTTCGAGGCGGCATGCTACGAGTTCTCGTCGCGCGCGGGGTTGGCGCAGGCGAGCAACTGACGCGCGACATGCGCAGCGCATCATCCCGGCGCAGGCCGGGATCGATGGCGCTCGATGCAGCGCGCTCCTTCAATCGCCGGCGACCCCGGCCTGCGCCGGGGGGACAGCCCGGCTTACACAGCCACGCTTGCGCGTCGGACACCTGATCCTTCGCTTGTCCTTCCGGGCGCCGGCGGCGTGCTCGCTACCCTGAAGCCATCAAGAGCTTTGGAGAGCAGTTCATGTCCGAAGACTTCGCGACGATGGAAGCGATGCAGGCCGCGTGCATCTCCCTGGACCACGACTGGGAGCTGCGCAACTGGACGAAATGGCTCGGTTGCACGGAGGCCGAGCTCAAGCTCGCGGTCGAGACCATGGGTCCCGACCCCGACAATGTCCGCCGCTTCCTGCGGCAGGCGCGTTACTGAGTCTTCTTCTTCGCCGGCGGCTTGGCGCCTTGCGGTGCCGGCGCCGCGGCACCCGCGGGCGGGATGCCGAGCTTCTTCGTCACGGCATCTTCCATCGCGTTCACCTTCGGCTCGACTTCCGGCCGGGTTTCGGCCACGAGCTTCTCGCCCAGGGCTTGCTGCATGTCGGGCAACAGGCGCTGGTACTTCAGCACGGCCGGGTTTTCGAGCAGCCCTGCGATCTGCCGCAGCTCGTCTTCGGAAAACTTCTCCTCGAGCACGGCGCCGATCGTGGAAGGCGCGAGGTCCAGCGCGTGCTTCGTGACGACGGGCACTGCCGCGTCCGCGTACTTTCGCGCTTCGGCCTGCACGTCCTTCGCGAGCGCTTCCTGCTTTTCCTTCGGCACCCGCGCGGCGATGAACTGCATCGCATTGCCCATGAGCTCGGCCGCCGGGCGCTCCGCGAGCTGGCGTGCCAAGCCTTCGATCGAGGCTTGCTGCGCGCGCAGGATGCGTGCGACCAGCTCCTTCTTGCCCGCGCCGCCGTTCGTCGACGGGGTCGCGGGCAGCGGCGCGTTCTGGGCCTGGGCGGCGAAGGCCGCGAGGAGCGTGAGGGCGAAAAGGGTTTTCTTGAGCATGCGGCAATCTTACCTGCCGCATGTGAAGGCGCTCGCGCGCGACCTTCAGCCCTGGTGGGGGCGCTTGCCGGGGTTCTTCTTCGAGCGCGTGGCGGTGCCGCGTTCGAGGCTGGATTTCTGGCCGCCGCCGGCGCGCTTGAGCGCCGAGAAGCCTTCGCGGGTCTTCGGGGCCGGTGTGCGCTTGCGGTCCGCTTCGGTGACGATCTTGTTGCCCATGTCTTCGGTTCCTTGGATGCAAAACACGCATTGTGCGGCATCACGGGCAGTGCACCGTCCCGCCGACGACCGTGCATACGCCGCGCGGGCCGACCAGCATCGGCCCGAGGCGGTTGATCCGCTGGCCATTGCTGTCCCAGCAACCGGTGTTGTCGCACGTCGTGACGACCGCAGGGGCCACGTACGCCGGTGGCTGCGGCACGACCACGGCCGGCGCGGCGCGCGCATGCGGCGGTTGCATCACCGCAGGCGGGACTGCGATCGCGGGCTCGGGCGCGCCGCTGCGCTCGCGCTCGCCGCTCTCGCGGCCGAGACAGGCTTCCATCGCCTGCTTGCGCGCCGCGGTGAGGCGCGCGGCAGAGCCCGGGTCCTTGCGCGCAGCCTCATCGAGTGCGCGTTCGAGCACGGCCCGCGCGGCGTCGCACTCGGGCGAATGCAGCGGGTCCGTGCCTTGGGCGTGCGCGAGCGCGAGCGCTGCGGCGGCCAGTGCGAGGGCTTGTCCGACAGCGATGCCAACGCGCATCGGGCTACGCTCCTTCCATGAGCAAACGTCAAGATACCAGCCCGAGCCGCGCGAAGCGAGGCGATGCGCCGACTGCATCCGTGCCCGCGATCAGCGACATCGGGCAGAACAGTGCGAGCGAACTGATCGCGGCGCCCCAGGCGAAGAAGCGCGACCCGCTCGATCCGCACGATTTCGCGGACGGCGGTGGCGGCGGCGGTGCGGAGCGCTTCAGCCGCGCACGCACCAAGTCGCGCGGCAAGCGCTGATCAACGCTCGGCCTCGGGACCGCGATCGCGCTCGCGGATGAAGCCGGCCTGGTTGATGTCCTTGCCGGGCCGGGCATCGTCCTGCCCCGGCTCGCCGCGGCGGTCCCGCTGCGGGGTGCCGTCCGCGCGGCCGCGGGGCGTGCCCTCGCCGCCGACATCGGGGTCGTTCGCGGCTTCGGTCGGAAAGCGGATGGGCATGGGAATCCTTCGGTGCGGATCACTATGCGCCGCACCGATCAACGCAGCTGTAGGACGGCGCCTCTTCCCGGATGAGCCCCCACAAGGCGGCCCGCATGCGCGATGATCGCGGCCGATGAAAGTCGCCACATTCAACGTCAACGGGATCAAGACGCGCCTGCCGAACCTGCTCGCGTGGCTCGCGCGCGAGCAGCCCGATGTCGCATGCCTGCAGGAACTGAAGTCGCTCGACGAAAGTTTTCCGCAAGGCGAACTGCGCGACGCCGGCTACCACGCGATCTGGCGCGGCCAGCGCTCGTGGAACGGCGTTGCGATCCTGTCGCGCGGCGAACCGCCGC
>DATBPW010000002.1:0-1612 GCA_036561125.1 Ramlibacter sp.
GCGCAAGCGCATCGCCGATTTCACGGCGACGCTCGAGAAGGTGCAGGACCAGCTCGCGCGGCTGGCCTAGCGTCAGCGAAGCTCCTGCGGCTGTGAGGCCGGTGCGTCGGAGCCGGCATCGAGCGGCACCATGCCGCTCGGCAGCTGGTCGAAGCCGCTCGCTCGCGGCGCCGCGAGCGTCTCGTGGATGCGATGCGCGACATACCAGCTGGCGCGCAGGCGCGACTCGCGCGTGTGCGAACCGAGGCGCGGCGTGAGAAACAAGTTCGTCACTTCGTGCAGCGGGCTGCCCTTCGACGCGAAGCCCGATTCGGCGCCGTCGAGGATGCACGCTTCGATGCGACCGTCGGTGAGCGCGGCCGCGAGCGCATCGGGGTCGAACAGGTGCGAGCGGCTCGTGCCGACCCACACCTGGCCCGGCTTGCAATGCGCGAGCACTTTCGCGTTGATGAAGCCCTTGTAGCGCGACGCGTACATCACCTGCAGCGACACCGCGTCGGCCTGCGCCATCATGTCGCCGAGCGAGAGCGGCTGGATGTTCAGGCGCGCCCAGATCGGCGCGCTGTGATGCACCGCGGGGTCGTAGCCAATGAGCTTCGCGCCGAGCGAATGCAGCATGATCGCGAGCGTGTGCGCTGTCGGCGCGAGGCCGAAGATGCCGACCACGCTGCCGTTCAACTCGCGCCCGAGCCGGATGTCCGCATGGCGGTCCCCGATCAGCGACGAGCCGATGCCGCGCCGGTACAGGAGTAGCAGCGATGCGAGCAGGTATTCCGCATTCGAGCGCACGTTGGCCGTTGTGGCCTGGATCACGCGCACCTTGCGCTCACGGCACGCTTCGAGATCCGTGTTGTCGGTGCCCACGTGCATGCGCGCGACGGCCTTGAGCACCGGCGAGAAATCGAGGAACTCGCGCGTGACCTGCACCTTGCGCGGCAGCACGACGGCGTGCGCGTTGTACATCGCCTTGCGCAGCGCACTCGGGTCGGCGGCGAGCTCCGGGTGGCATTCGACGGAGTGCCTCGCCTCGAGCCAGGCCAGTGCTTCGGGCACGAGGCGTTCGAGCAGTAGGATGTCCAACGGGATGCGTCCTCGTCTTACATGAACCGTTGATGCCGGCGTTGATACTCGGGAGCCATTCCCGCAAGATGGGCGCAGACTTTAGCTCTAAACAATCTCATCGTCCATGAAGAAATACACGCAGATTCGAAAGGCGGTCTTTCCGGTGGCGGGGCTGGGAACGCGCTTCCTGCCCGCGACCAAGGCCTTGCCGAAGGAGATGCTGCCGGTCGTCGACAAGCCGCTCATCCAGTACGCCGTGGAGGAAGCCTATGAGGCCGGCATCCGGCACATGATCTTCGTCACGGGGCGCAATAAGCGTGCCATCGAAGACCACTTCGACACGGCGTACGAGCTCGAAAACGAACTCGAGATCAACCAGAAGCACGACCTGCTGAAGGTCGTGCGCGCAATGCCCGAGGACATGGATTGCGCCTACGTGCGGCAGCCCCGCGCGCTCGGCCTGGGCCATGCGGTGTTGTGCGCCGAATCGCTCGTTGGCGATGAACCGTTCGCGGTGCTGCTCGCCGACGACCTGATGGTCGGCACCGCA
>DATBPW010000003.1:0-3930 GCA_036561125.1 Ramlibacter sp.
TGGGCACGCGCACCGACATCGAGGACGCGCAGTCGCGTTACGACCTCGCGGTCGCGCAGGAGCTCGAGGCCAAGCAGGGCATCGAGCTCACGCGGCGCAAGCTGCAGGTGCTCATCGGGCAGCCGCCGGGCAAGCTCGCGCAGCTGGATGTGTCTAAGCTCGCGTTGAAGGGGCCGGCGCCGGCCAACATCGATTACTGGATTTCGCTGGCCGAAGACCAGAGTCCCGAGATCATCAACGGCAAGGCGCAGGTCACCGCCGCGCGCGAGGAAATCGAGAAGGCGCGTGCCGGCAACCTGCCGACGCTCGACGCCGTCGCGCAGGCGTCGCGCAGCAGCAGCGAAAACGTGACCAACATCAACAGTCGCTACATCCAGAAGCAGATCGGCCTGCAGCTGCAGGTGCCGCTCTTCAACGGCGGCTACGTGGATTCGCAGGAGCGCGAGGCGCTCGCGAACCTGGAGCAGTCGCAGGACAAGCTCGACGCGCTGCGGCTCGATCTCGGCGTGCGCGTGCACACGGAATACCAGGGGCTCGACGACGGCGTGCTGAAGGTGCGGGCCCTCGAGCAAGCGGTGCGCTCGGCCGAGCAGCTCGTGGCGTCGAGCCAGAAGTCGTTCCAGGCCGGCGTGCGCACGCGCATCGACATCCTGAACGCCGAGCAGCAGGCCGGCCAGGCCCGCCGCGACCTGGCGCAGGCACGGCTCGCCTACATGCTGTCGCACGTGCGCCTGAAGGCGCTCACGGGCGAACTGCGGGCCGAGAACATTGACGAAATGAACGCCTGGCTCCAGCATTGAGCGAACCATGGCCGCCCGGGTGGAAGTCAACGACCTGCGCAAGTTCCCGCTGTTTGCGAACTTGCCCGAAGCGGAGCTCAGCGTCACCGCGAGCCTGCTGAGGCTCAAGACGTTCGCCCGCCGCGAGCTCGTCTGCCGCAAGGAAGACGCGTCGGACGGCCTGTACCTGCTCTTTACCGGCTTGCTGCAAGCCGTCGACATCGCCGAAGATGGCCGCGAGATCGGCCTGAACCTCATCAAGCCGGGCAGCTTCTTCGGCGAGCTGTCCGTGATCGACGGCAACCCGCGCTCCGCGCACGTCATCGCACTGCAGGCGTCGACGGTCGGCGTGATCGCGCAGAACGCCGCGCGCGAGGTGTTCTACAAGCTGCCCGCCACCGCCGAGGCGATGATGAAGCATCTCGCCGCGCTGGTGCGCAACCTGTCGACGTTCCGCGCATTGCTGGCGATCCCGAATGCGCAGCAGCGCGTCTACGCGTTGCTGCAGCAGCTGGCCCAGCAGATGCCCGGCGGGCTCGTCGCGATCCAGAACCTGCCCAAGCAGCAGGAAATCGCGATCATGATCAACACGAGCCGCGAGACTGTGTCGCGCGCCATCGCGCACCTCGTCGCGACCGGCGTGCTCGAGAAGGACTTCCGCCGGCTGATCGTGCGCGACCCGAATCGGCTGCGCCGCCTCGCCTCGGTGCAGGGCGCGGGCGCCACGGTCAGAATCGGAATGCAACTGTCGCGCTGACGACCTGGTCCTGGTACTTGTACAGGGCGATGGTGTCGCGCGCCCAGCGCCCGCGCCACTCCAGCACCAGCGACGCGTTCGACGAGAGCGGCCGCTCGGCCTGCAAGTAGGCCTGCCGCAGGCGGTTGCGGCGGCGCTCGTCGAGCAAGCCCGGCGCGAAGACGTCGGCGCTGTTCCAGGACGAGTAACCGATCTGCGGGCGCAAGCGCCAGCCGTGCGTCAGCACGACGGCGCCCACTTCGGCCTGCCACCCGAGCCGGTCGCCGCCGGGCCGCGAGCTGTGCGCGTTGTCGCGCTGCGCGTTCAAGCGCACGTGCACCGAATGCGCGGGATCGAGGCGCCATTCGCGCAGGACGCCCAGGTCCCAGATCGTCGCGTTCTGCAGCGGCTGCGAAACGTATTGCACGGCCGTCGATTGCAGCGTGGCGAGCCATGCACCCTTGGGCAGCACGTACAGCCACTGCGCGCCGGCGCTTTCGCTGTGCTGGTATTCCACGTTGCCCAACCAGATGTCCGAACCTTCGATTTGTGCGCGCAGCGATCCCACGGGCAGCGCGAACTCGCGCGCGGCCGCCGCCGAGAGCGTGCGCAGGTCGAAGTCGCGCGCGTCGAAGTTGATGCGCTGCGCGAGCGCGAGCTGCAGGTTGACGCCGTAACGCGGCACGGCCAGGCTGTAGTCGATGCCCGCCTGCGTGAACGCCGACGAACGCGGCCGGTAGCTCGGGTCCAGCGGCAGCTCGATGGCGTTGTCGCCGCTGCCGAGCACGAGGGTGCGCGCGCTGATGCCCTGGCTCACGTTGCTGTCCCAGCCGCCGCCCACCTGCAGGTTGAGCGTCGCGCCTTCGGCGATTGGTTTCGTCGTGCAGCCGGTCGCCTCCAGGTCGGCGATCAGCCGGCGGATCGCCGGTGGTGGGTCGAGCTGCTCGCGGATCGCCTTGAACATCGCGAGCGCCTCGTCGCGCTCGCCGCGGCGGCAATGCGCCACCGCGATGTCCATGATTTCGCCGGAGATGCCCTCGCCCGTGAGCGTCGCTTCGTCGGTGCCCGCATCCGCGGCGCGGGCCCAGGCCGCGCACGCCAGCAGGACGGCGCCGAGCGCGAGCCGCATTCGCGTCAACCCGTGGCGGTTGCCGCGGCCGCGCCCTGCGACGGCGCTTCTGGCAACGAACTGCCGAGGGAAGGAAACGACCAAAGTACAGAAGCCTCGTTGTGTCCCGGCAGCTGCACCTGCGCGACGGGCGCGAGCCCGCTGCCGGCAGCACGTTGCGCCGCCACCGGCCCGACGACGAGGTCGCAGCTGAGGGTCTTGGCGACGGCCTGCAGCTTGCTGGCTGTGTTGATGCAATCGCCGACGGCAGTATAAGTGCGGCGAAAGCGCGTGCCGAGGTCGCCGACCAGGACCGGGCCCGATTCGACGCCGAGCCGAACGCGGGCGGGCAACAGGCCTTGCGCGATGCGCTTCTCATTCCATGCGCGCACGTTGCGCACCATCGCTTGCGCGGCGCGCAATGCCTGCGCGGCATGGTCGTTGTCCGCGATCGGCGCGCCCCAGAACGCGACGAGCCCGTCGCCCGTGTACTTGTCGAGCGTGCCCCCGTAGGCAAGGACCGGCTCGGTGAGGCACTGCAGGAACTCGCGCGTGAGGAGCGCGGCATCCTGCAGCGTCGTGCGGTTGGTCAGGCCCGTGTAATCCTGCATGTCCGCCGAGATCACCGTGATGTCGCCGTGTTTCGGCGCCATCGGGTTGTCCAGGCCGAGGCGCAGCATCTCGCCGAGCACCGACGGCGCGACGTAGGTCGCGAACGATCGCAGCAGCTGGCCCTGCTCGCGCTGCGTCAGCCACAGCTCGACCGAGATGACGAACAGCATCAGCACGTAGGCGAGCAAGGGCGCGCTCGGGCTGAACAGCGTGGCGTGAATGACGAGCCACGATGCGAGCCCGATCCACCCGGCCACCACCGCAACCGAAGCGGGGATCAGCCACCACGCCTTGAAGCGCCCGAGCGCCCAGGCGCCGGCCGCCAGTGTGAGCAGTGTCCAGGCGACCGCGAGCCAGCGCCCATCGAAGGGCAGTGACGGATCATGGCCTTCCGCCGCATCGAGCAGCGACGTCATCGCAGCCGCATGCACCATCACACCGGCAGCGTTGCCGGCCAGCGGCGTGGCCGCGCGGTCGCTCAGGCCAAGCGCGGATGAACCCAGCAGCACCCAGCGGCCACGCACGAGGTCGGCCGGCGCACTGCCGTCGAGGATCGCGCGCGCGGGGATCACCGTATACGCCTCCCACCGCCGCGCGAATGGCAGCTCCCATTCCTCGTTGCTGCGCGCCGAGCGCGACAGGTGTTCGAGCACGTTCACCGGTGTGCCGCGCTGCAGCGGGCAAGCGAGCATCGC
>DATBPW010000004.1:0-8369 GCA_036561125.1 Ramlibacter sp.
ACTTCCTGGGGCTCGCGACACTCACGATCCTCGAGCTCGCGAAGGACTTCATCCGCGCGCGCCATCCCGACCAGAAGGACTTCGCCTACGAGCGCGTAGCGCTGGACGATCCACACACGTACAAGCTCTTCGCCGACGGCAAGACCGAAGCGGTGTTCCAGTTCGAATCGCGCGGGATGCAGGGCATGCTCCGCGACGCGAAGCCGACGCGCCTGGAAGACCTCGTCGCGCTGAACGCGATGTTCCGGCCGGGCCCGATGGAGAACATCCCGTCGTTCTGCGCGCGCAAGAACGGCCGCGAAGAGGTCGTCTACCCGCATCCGCTGCTCGAGCCCGTGCTCTCGGAGACCTACGGGATCATGGTCTACCAGGAACAGGTGATGCAGGCCGCGCAGCTTTTGGGCGGCTATTCGCTCGGCGGCGCGGACCTGCTGCGCCGCGCGATGGGCAAGAAGAAGGCCGAGGAGATGGCGCTGCACCGCGACATCTTCCGCAAGGGTGCGGCGGAGAAGGGCATCTCGCAAGGCAAGGCCGACGAGATCTTCGACCTGATGGAGAAGTTCGCGGGCTACGGCTTCAACAAGTCGCACGCCGCCGCGTACTCGCTGCTCGCGTACCACACCGGTTGGCTCAAGGTCCATTTCACGGCGGAGTTCTACTGCGCCAACATGACGATCGAAATGGACGACACCGACAAGCTGAAGGTGTTGTTCGAGGACGCGCAGCAGTTCGGCATTTCGTTCGAGCCGCCCGACGTCAATCGCGGCGTGCACCGGTTCGAGCCGGTCAGCGACAAGGTGATCCGCTACGGCCTGGGCGCGGTGAAGGGCACGGGCCAGCAGGCGATCGACGCGATCGTGCGCGCGCGCGAAGAGGGCGGCCCGTTCACCAGCATCTACGACTTCTGCTGCCGCGTCGACCGCACGAAGATCAACAAGCGGACGGTGGAAGCGCTGGTCAAGGCCGGCGCGTTCGATGCGATCAACCTGAATCGCGCGACGCTCGTCGCCTCGATCGATCGTGCGTTCGATTTCGCCAATGCCGCGGAGGCCAACGCGAACCAGGGCGGGCTGTTCGACATGCCCGACTCGCACGCGTCGAGCACGCAGGAGCCGCCGCTGGTCGATGCGATGCCGTGGGGCGTGAAGGAGCGGCTCACGGCGGAGAAGACCGCGATCGGCTTCTACCTGTCGGGGCATTTGTTCGACGAGGTCGCGCTGGAGGTGCGCCGCTTCGCCAAGCGCCGCATCGGCGAATTGATCGACTCGCGCGAGCCGCAACTGCTCGCGGGCATCGTCGGCGACTGGCGCACCATCAACATCTCGCGCGGCAAGCTCGGGATCTTCAAGCTCGACGACAAGTCGGGCGTGATCGAGTGCACGATCGACGAAGCCTTGTGGAACGCGAACCGCAACCTGCTCAAGGACGACGAGCTCGTGGTCGTGATGGGCAAGGTGCAGCCGGACCGCTTCAGCGACGGCCTGCGCATGAGCGTGGCGCAGGTGTGGGACCTCGCCACCGCGCGCTGCCGCTTCGGCAAGTTCCTGCGCGTCGCCGTCAACGGCAAGGCGCCTGACATCAAGGGCCTCCTGCGCGAATTCCCGCCGCGCACCGAGCACACGGACCAGGGCGACTTGCAGCGTGGCTTGCCGGTGCGCCTTGCGCTCAAGCGCGACGGCGCGGAGGCGGAAATCCAGCTCGGCGAGGACGCGCGCTTCTTCCCGAGCGACGCGGCGCTGGCGTCATGGATGGCGCAGGCCGACCAAGGTGTGGCGCAGGTCGTCTACGAGAGCTGATGTCATGCGCGCAGGCCGGGATTCGTCGGTGGTTGTGCGTCTGCTTGTCGTGCACCATCGCCCGTGCGCTCGCGCCAGGTGACATCCGGTGAAGCCTCATACGCCAACGCAGGACGCTTGCGCGCCCTGTTCCCATCGACCTCTGGGCCGCCGCGGCTAGCGCGGTCGAACTCACTACGAGTTTGATTGCAAACTGCGCAATCAAACTCTCCGTTCAAACATTCGCCCGCGAGTCAGCTCACGAGGCGCTCTCGCACCTGCGGTGCTCCGGCGCTGACGCCGCGGCGGCCCCGGTCGCTGGCGTTGTCGAAATCGGCCTCACCGGATGTCACCTGGCGCGAGACAAGCATTGCTGCGTATTTGTCATCCCGGCGCAGGCCGGGATCGTCGCCCGTGGTTCAAGCGCACCGCATCCATCGCCAACGACCCCGGCCTGCGCCGGGGTGACAACAAGCCCACCACGTTCGTCTCGCGGCAGGCGATGTCCGGCGAGGCCGATTTGGATCGCGCCGCCGGCCGGAGCCGCCGTGGCGCAAAGCGGGTAGCGGCGAAGCCGCGCCGCGCCTGGTAAAACTGACTCGCGGGCCCTGTTTGAGCGGAGGGTCGAGCTTGCTCGACTCGCAGCGAGTTGCCCGCGCCTAGCCGCGGCGGCTCAGAGGCCGGCGGGGCCAGGACGCGCAAGCGTCCTGCGCGATCCCATGAGGCCTCGCCGGATATCGCCTGCCGCGAGCGCACGGTGTCGAAGAGAGTGGATTGCGCCGGCGACGTTCAATCCCGCAGCTTGAACGCGATGATCAGCGGCGTGTGCACGCGTCCGTCGATGTCGCGTGGGAGCACTTCGGTCTTGTCGAGTGCGCGCAGCACCGCTTCGTCCCATGACGCGACGCCGCTCGACTTCGTGATCTTGCGCGACACGATCGTGCCGTCGGGCGCCATGCGCACTTCGACGTCGGCGCTCGGGTTGCCCACCGCGTCGTCGGTGAACACGATGTTGGGCTTGACGCGCGCGCGGATGCGGCCGGCGTAGCTGTCCGACGGGCCGGACGCTTTCTGCGCGTTGCCGCGTGCCGCCGGTGCACCGGTGCCCGAGGCCTCGGCCATCATCTTGGCGAGATTCTGCTTGCGCAGCTCCTCGAGCTTCTTCGCTTCGAGCGCCTTCTTTTCCTTGTCCTTCTTCACCTGCTCCTCGCGCAGCTTCTTTTCTTCCGCGAGGCGTTGCTGCTCCTCGAGCTTGCGCTTCTGCGCCTCGAGCTGCTTGCGTTCCTGTTCCTCGTCGCGGCGCCGCGCTTCTTCCTGCTTGCGCTTCTTCTCGCGCTCGAGGTTGATGTCCGGCTGCTGCTCGACCGGCTTGGGCGGCGGCTGGACCACGGGCGGCGCTTGCACGACCTGCGGTTGCGGCTCGGGTTTCGGCGCGGGCGGCGGCGGGGGCGCGGCCTCCTGCGGCAACGCCGACCACAGCTCCGCTTCGACGGCGGGCGGCGCGGTGTCCTTGTCCCAATCGATGCTCATGCTGAGCGCGAGCACGAGCAGCAGGTGCGCGATCACGGCGAGCACGAAGCCGCGCACGGCCGCCGGTTCGGGCGGCGGCGTGAACGCGAGTGCGTCGGCGCTGGCCTGCATGGCGGACTACTTCGTGACCTGCACCGACAGCCCGACGCGCTTGATCCCCGCGCGCTGCAACTTGTCCATGGCGTTCACGACCACCTCGTACTTGACGTTCCTGTCGGCGGCGATGACCACGGGCGTGTCGGCGTTGCCGGCCTGCGCCTGCGTGACCGTCGTCGCGAGGTCGGCCAAAGGCACGCTCATCGTCTTTTCGCCGACCTTCAGGTCGATGCCCTCGTCCTTGCGGATCTGCAGGATGATCGGCTGCTCGGGCGCCTTCGAGCCCTTGCCGACGCTGGGCAGGTCGATGACGCTGGGCGTGATCAGCGGCGCGGTGACCATGAAGATGATCAGCAGCACCAGCATCACGTCGATGAACGGGACCATGTTGATCTCGCTCATCGTGCGCCGGCCGCGGCCGCGGTGGACGACTGCCGGCATATCAGTGGCCTGACGCGGACTGCGCGCCGAGGTTGCGCTGCAGGATGTTGGAGAACTCCTCGATGAAGGTCTCGAGGCGGTTCGCGATGCGGTCGATGTCGCGCGCGAAGCGGTTGTAGGCGACGACCGCGGGGATCGCGGCGAACAGGCCGATCGCGGTGGCGACCAGCGCTTCGGCAATGCCCGGCGCGACGGTGGCGAGCGTGACGTTCTGCAATGCGCCGAGCCCGACGAAGGCGTGCATGATGCCCCACACGGTGCCGAACAGGCCGACGTACGGCGACACCGAACCGACCGACGCGAGGAACGACAGGTGCGTCTCGATCGCGTCGAGCTCGCGCTGGAAGCCCGCGCGCATCGCGCGCCGTGCGCCATCGAGCAGCGTGCCGGCGTCGGCGATGCGCCGCTCGCGCAGCTTCTGGTATTCGCGCATGCCGCTCGCGAAGATGCGCTCCATCGGCCCGGCGGTCTTCGCGTTCTGCACGGCGGCCGTGTACAGGTCGTTCAGGCTGGTGCCCGACCAGAATTCCTTCTCGAAGTCCTCGTCGAGCGAATTCACGCGCTTGAGCGAGAAGAGCTTGCGGAAGATCGCGGCCCAGCTCGCGATCGACACTCCCAGCAGGAGCAGCATCACGAGCTTGACCACCCAGCTCGCGTTGAGCACCAGTTGCAGGATCGACAGGTCGTTGTTCATCGTTGTGTTCTTGTGAGGGCGCCGAGGATATCCGCCGGGATGCGGGCGGGCCGCAGCGTCGCCGCGTCGACCCAGCCGATGCGAATCGTCCCCTCGCAGAGCAGCTCATCCGTCAGCGTGAGCCGCGCCTGCTGTGCCATTATGAGAGAGGCGCGCCCCCATTCCCTGACCTCGGCCGTAACTGAAAGTTCATCGTCCAGCCGTGCCGCCTTCACGTACCGTGCGGCGGTCTCCAGCACCACGAACATGCCGCCGGTGCGCTCGCGCAGCCCGTGCTGGCCGACGCCGAGCGAGCGCAGCCACTCGGTGCGGGCACGCTCGAAGAATTTCAGGTAGTTCGCGTAGAAGACGATGCCGCCGGCATCCGTGTCTTCCCAGTACACGCGCACGGGCCAGGCGAAAGCCCGCGGCCCGCTCATTCCAGCATGTCCTTCAGCCGCTGCGCGGCTTCCTGCAGGTGCTCCATCGAGCTCGCCGTCGAGAAGCGGATGAAGTTCGCGGCCTGCGCCACGCCGAAGTCGCGGCCGGGCGTGACGGCCACGTGCGCGCGCTTCATGATCTCGAACGTGAGATCCCAGCTGTCCTTCACGCCGAGGCGCTTGCAGATCGCGGAGCAATCGGCCCACGCGTAGAACGCGCCGTCGGGCACCACGGGCACGTCGAAGCCGATCTTCTTCAATTCCGGGATGAACCAATCGCGGCGGCGCTTGAACTCCGCGCGGCGGCGCTCGTACTCCGCGAGGCTGTCGGGCTCGAAGCAGGCGAGGGCTGCATGTTGCGCGACGGCGCTGGGGCAGATGTACAGGTTCTGCGTGAGCTTCTCGATCGCGAGCACGGCGTCGTCGGGCGCCACGACCCAGCCGAGCCGCCAGCCGGTCATGTTGAAGTATTTCGAGAAGCTGTTGATGCTGATGACCTGGTCCGAGATCGCCAGTGCCGTGTGGCCGAAGGTTTCTTCGTACGACAGGCCCAGGTAGATCTCGTCGAGCATCGTGATGCCGCCGCGCGAGCTCACGAAGTCGTGGATGCGGCGCAGTTCGTCGGGGTCGATCGAGGTGCCGGTCGGGTTGGACGGCGAGGCCAGCAGGACGCCGCGCGACTTGTCGTTCCAATGCTCGGCGATCTTCGACGCCGTGAGCTGGAAGCGCTCCGCCGCCGTCGACGGGATGCGCACCGGCTCGCCGCCGGCCACGGTGACGAAGTGGCAGTTGCACGGGTAGCTCGGGTCGGGCATGAGGATTTCCTCGCCCGGGTCGATGAGCGCAAGGCATGCGAGCTGCAAAGCGGCCGATGCGCCCGCCGTGACGACGATGCGCTTCGCGGGCACGTCCACGCCGAAGCGCTGGCCGTACCAGCCGCTGATCTTCTCGCGCAGCGAATCGAGCCCGACCGCGTGCGTGTACTGCGTCTTGCCGGCGTCGATGGCGCGCTGGGCGGCTTCACGCACGAGCGGCGGCGCCGTGAAGTCCGGCTCGCCGATGTTCAGGAAGATCATCGGCCTGCTCGTGTGCGCAACTTCGCGCGCGAGCTGCGAAGCGGCCTTGGCCACCTCCATCACGTAGAACGGTTCGATCTTCCCGATCAGCTGCGCGACCCTCATTTCGCTTTTCCTGACTTCTTGTCCGCTTCCACTTCCGCGCCGCGCAATTTCGGCGCGATGCCGTTGAGGACGGCGTTGACGTACTTGTGGCCGTCCGTTCCGCCGAATTCCTTGGCGAGTTCGATGCACTCGTTGAGCACCACGCGCCACGGCACGTCGGCGGCGTGCATGAACTCCCATGCGCCCATCCACATCACGGCATGTTCGATGGGAGAGATTTCCTCGAGCTTTCGGTCGAGCAACGGCACGATCAGCGCGTCGAGTTCGCCCGCCTGCTCGATGCAGCCGTGCAGCAGCGCGTCGTAATGCGCCGAGTCGGCCTTGTGGAACCCGGACAGTTCGCGCGTGAACAGGTCGATCGACGCGGCGTCGTTGCGCCCGACGAGGTATTGGTAGAGCGCCTGCAGCGCGAACTCGCGCGCCCGGCTGCGCGCGGACTTCGCCGAAGCCTTGCGTGCGCCCGTGCTCGTTGTCGCGGTCTTCTTCGCAGTCGGCATCACAGATCGTCCAGCAGGTTGCACATCTCGACGGCGACGCGCGCGGCGTCGCGTCCCTTCTCGACCTGCCTTGCGGTCGCCTGCTCGATGTTCTCCGTCGTGAGGATCACGTTGGCGATGGGCAACTGGTAATCGAGCGACACGCGCGTGACGCCGGCCGCCGATTCGTTCGCGACCAGCTCGAAGTGATACGTCTCGCCGCGGATCACGCAGCCGATCGCGACCAGCGCGTCGTAACCGCCCTTTTCGGCGAGCGCCTGCAGGGCGACCGGGATCTCCAGCGCGCCCGGCACCATGACGTGGTCGATGTGCGCGTCGGTCACGCCGAGCACGAGCAGTTCGGCCTTGCACGCTGCGGCGAGCGCGTTGGTCACGCTTTCGTTCCAGCGCGCCTGCACGATGCCGACCACGAGGCCCTTGCCGTCGAGGCTGTCGGCCTTTCCTTTTTCTGCGCCAAACATCTTGTGATCAGGTTGCGTTGGGCGGGATGTAGCCCGCGATCTCCAGCCCGTAGCCCGCCATGCTCGGCATGCGGCGCGGGCGGCCCATCAGGTTCATGCGCTGCACGCCGCAGTCGCGCAGGATCTGCGCGCCGACGCCGTACGTGCGCAAATCCATCTTGCCGCGCTCGGGCGCCTGCGCCGCGCGCGCCGTGCCTTCGAATTGCGCGAGCAACTGCTCGCCGTCCTCGCCGCAGTTCAGCAGCACGGCCACGCCGCGTCCGTGCGCCGCGATGTACTTCAGGCTCGCGTCGAGGCTCCACGAGTGCATGGGCCGCCCGACCTCGAGCGCGTCGAACACCGACAGCGGCTCGTGCACGCGAACCGGCACGATGTCGGCCGGCGCCCACTCGCCCTTGACGAGCGCCAGGTGCACGCCTTGCGACGGCTTGTCCTTCCACGCGTGCAGGGCGAAATCGCCGAACACGGTCCTGATCGGCCGCGAGCCGATCTTTTGCACCAGCGACTCGTTGCGGCTGCGGTATTCGATCAGCGACGCGATCGTGCCGATCTTCAGGCCGTGCTCGGCGCCGAACAGCTGCAGGTCCGGCAGGCGCGCCATCGTGCCGTCGTCCTTCATGATCTCGCAGATCACCGCGGCGGGCGTGAGGCCCGCCATGCCGGCGAGGTCGCAGCCCGCTTCGGTATGGCCCGCGCGCATCAGCACGCCGCCTTCGATCGCTTGCAGCGGGAAGATGTGGCCGGGCTGCACGAGGTCTTCGGGCCGGGCGTTCTTCGCGACGGCGGCTTGCACCGTGCGTGCGCGATCGGCCGCGGAGATGCCGGTAGTCACGCCTTCGGCCGCTTCGATGCTCACCGTGAACGCAGTGCCCATCTTCGTGCCGTTGCGCGCCACCATCGGCGGCAGGCGCAGGCGCCCGCAATGTTCGCGCGTGAGCGTGAGGCAGATGAGGCCGCGGCCGAACCGCGCCATGAAGTTGATCGCCTCGGGCGTAACGTGTTCGGCCGCGAGCACGAGATCGCCTTCGTTCTCGCGGTCCTCTTCGTCCACGAGGATCACCATGCGGCCCGCGCGCAGGTCCGCGACGATTTCCTCGACGCTGGAGATCGGTTGCGTCATGCCGCGGCTCCCGCCGACAACATGCGTTCGACATAGCGCGCGACGGTGTCGATCTCCAGGTTCACGCGGCTGCCGGCTTTCAGTTCGCCGAGCGAAGTGCTCTGCACGGTGTGCGGGATCAGGTTGATACTGACCTCGGTGCCTTCGCGCGTGTC
>DATBPW010000005.1:0-17070 GCA_036561125.1 Ramlibacter sp.
ATGAGCCCGTACATCGGCGGCGGCTTCGGCGGCAAGCTGCCGGTGTTCGCGGACGTGATCCTGTCCGCGCACGCGTCGAAGATGATCGGCAGGCCGGTCAAGACCGCACTGACGCGACAGCAGATGTTCCACGTGACCACGCATCGCGCCGAAACGCTGCAGCGCATCCGCCTCGGCGCGAAGCAGGACGGCACGCTGGTCGCGATCGCCCACGAGGCATGGTCGCAATGCGCGCGGCGCGACGATTTCTACGAGCCGGCCGCGAACCAGACGAAGTCGCTGTATGCGGGCGCGAACCGCATGACGCGCCACCGCCTCGTCCGCCTGGACCTGCCCGATTCGGATTCGTGCCGCGCGCCGGGCGAAGCGGTGGGCATGCTCGCGCTCGAATGCGCGATGGACGAACTCGCGCATGAGCTGAAGCTCGACCCGATCGAACTGCGCCTGCGCAACGAGCCGAAGGACGACCCGCAGAAGAAGGTGCCGTACTCCACGCGCCAGCTCGTGCAATGCCTCCACGAGGGCGCGAAGCGATTCGGCTGGGACAAGCGCAATGCAATGCCGGGCGCGGTGCGCGAAGGGCGTTGGCGCATCGGCATGGGGATGTGCGCCATCACGCGCGGCAATCACCTGATGAAGGCGCAGTGCAAGGTGGTGCTGGACAAGCACGGCGTGCTCACCGCGCGGATGGCGATGACGGACATCGGCACGGGAACGTACACCGTGCTCGCGCAGATCGCGGCGGAAGTGACCGGCGTGCCGCTGGACAAGGTGCGCATCCTGCTGGGCGACAGCGACTACCCGAAGACATCGGGGTCGGGCGGCTCCTTCGGCGCGGCCACTTCAGGCTCGGCGCTCTATCTCGCGTGCGAAGCGCTGAAAGCGAAGATCGCGCAGGGCGCGCGCGCCGGCGAACAGCCGGTGGAGGCGCAGGGCAAGATCGAGCCGGGCGAGATGGACAAGAAGTTCTCGCAGCAGGCGTACGGCGCGGTGTTCGCGGAAGTCGCGGTGGACGGCGAATCGGGTGAAGTGCGCCTGCGCAGGATGCTCGGCGTGTTCGCGGCGGGCCGCATCCTCAACGCGAAGACGGCGCGATCGCAAGCCGTCGGCGGGATGATCTGGGGCGTGGGCAGCGCATTGCACGAGGAAGCCGTCGTCGATCCGCGCTACGGCTACTTCGTGAACCATGACATCGCGGAGTACCACGTGCCCGTGCACGCGGACATCCCCGCGATCGAAGCGATCTTCCTGCCCGAAGTGGACGACAAGGCCAATCCGCTCAAGATCAAGGGCATCGGCGAGCTGGGCATCAGCGGCGCCGGGGCGGCGGTGGCCAATGCGATCTTCAACGCGACGGGCGTGCGCATCCGCGATTACCCGCTGCGGCTGGATCGCATCCTCGCGGGGCTGTCATCCCGGCCTTGAGCCGGGATCCCGTGTCTTTCGCATCGGCGGCAACGACACTGGATTGCGGGTCAAGCCCGCAATGACAGGCTTATTTGCGCGTCACGTCGAGCAACTCCACCTCGAACACCAGCGTGGCGTTCGGCGGGATCACGCCGCCCGCGCCTTTCGCGCCGTACGCGATCTGCGGCGGGCAGGTGAGCTTGGCCTTGCCGCCCGGCTTCATCATCTGCACGCCTTCCGTCCAGCACTTGATCACGCGGTTGAGCGGGAACTCGGCGGGCTTGTCCATCGAGGCGTCGAACTCCTTGCCGTCGGGGAACGTGCCGCGGTAGTGCACCTTCACCACGTCGGTGGCCTTCGGCGACTCGCCGGAGCCGTCGCGCAGCGACTCGTAGACGAGGCCGCTCGCTGTGGTCACGGACGGCGACGTGGTGGGTTGGGACGCACATGCCGCGAGCAGCAAGGCGGTGGAAATGCAGAGCAAGGTACGCATGGCGCAATCCTATACTGGGCGCATGAACAACGTCGAATCGCTTCCGCTCGGTGCGGACAAGGTGAAGGCGCTGCTGGCCGTCTCCACCGGCACGCTCACCACCGTGCTGCTCAAGAAAGGCTTGCGCAACGTGTGGATGCGCGGCGCGCTGCCGCTCAAGCCCGGGCAGCCGCGCGTTGCGGGCCGCGCGTTCACGCTGCGCTTCGTGCCGGCGCGCGAAGATCTCGCGACGCCCGCGTCGTGGGGCTCGCCGATTTCCACGCGCGCCGCGATCGAGGCGATGCCCGCGGGCTGCATCGCCGTGGTCGGCGCGATGCGCACCACCGACGCCGGCATCTTCGGCGACATCCTGTGCGCGCGCATGCAAAAGCGCGGCGTCGCGGCGCTCGTCACCGACGGCGTGCTGCGCGACGTGCAGGGCGTGCTCGGCACGGGCCTCGACGTGTGGGCGCAAGGCTGGGCCGCGCCGCCTTCGGTCGCAGCGCTCACGTTCGTGGGCTGGCAGGAGTCGGTCGATTGCGGCGGCGTCGCCGTGTTCCCGAACGACATCGTCGTGTGCGACCAGGACGGCTGCGTGCTCGTTCCCGCTGCAATGCTCGACGACGTGATCGCGGCGGCGACCGAACAGGAGCACCTCGAGAACTGGATCATGGGCGAGGTCGGGAAGGGCGCGCAGTTGCCCGGGCTGTACCCGCCGAACGAAGAGAACAGGAAGCGCTACGAGGAGTGGCGCAAGAAGCAGTGACGCGTCACATCATCCCCAGCATCTTCGGCAGCCAGATCGTCAGCGCCGGCCAGTACGTGACGATGGCGAGGAACACCAGCATCGTCACGAGCCACGGTAGCACGGCCTTGGTGAGCTCCGTGATGCCGAGCTTCGAGATGCCCGATGCGACGTACAGGTTCAGCCCGACCGGCGGATGGCACAGGCCCACTTCCATGTTCACGTCGATCAGGATGCCCAGGTGCACCGGATTCACGCCGAGCGCCATCGCGGCCGGGTAGAGGATAGGCGCCATGATCAGGATGATCGACGATGGCTCCATGAAGTTGCCCGCCACCAGCAGCAGCACGTTCGCGAGCAGCAGGAAGCCGACCACGCCGAGGTCCTTGCCCAGGATCCACTCGGCCAGCGCGTGCGGGATGTTCTCGCTGGTGAGGATGTACGAGAACAGCGCCGCGTTGGTGATGATGTACAGCAGCATCGCGGCCATGTTCGCCGACTTGAGCAGCACCTTCGGCACTTCGCGCAGCGGGATCGCCTTGTAGACGTACACCGACACGAAGAAAGCGTAGACGGCGCTCATCGCGGCGGCTTCGGTCGCGGTGAAGATGCCCGAATAGATGCCGCCGATGATGATCACCACCAGCATCAGCCCCCAGACGCTTTCGCGGAACGCCTTCCAGCGCTCGGCCCAGGAGGCCTTCTCCGCGCGCGCGTAGTTGTTCTTGCGCGCGATGTACCACGTCACCACGCACAGCATCGCGGTGAGCATGATCCCGGGCAGCAGGCCCGCGACGAACAGCGCGCCGATCGACGTGTTGGTCGCGATGGCGTAGATCACCTTCGGGATCGACGGCAGCATCAGGATGCCCAGCGACCCGGCCACCGTGATCACGCCCGCGCCGAAGCGCATCGGGTAGCCGCGCCGGACCATCTCCGGCAGCACGATGGAGCCGATCGCCACGACGGTCGCCACGCTCGAGCCGCACACCAGCGCGAACATCGCGCACGCCAGGATGCCCGCCAGCGCCAGGCCGCCGTGCAGGTGGCCGATCATCGTCATCGCGAAGTTGATCATCTTGCGCGCGACGCCGCCGTGCGTGAGGAAGTTGCCGGCCAGGATGAAGAACGGCACGGCCATGATCTCGAAGCGCTCGATGCCGGTGAACAGCTTGAGCGCCACCGATTCGATCGGCACGTGCGTCATCGTCAGCACGAAGATCAGCACCGTCAGGCCCAGCGCGATCGAGATCGGCGTGCCCGTGAGCATCAGGCCGACCAGCGTGCAGAACAGCACGAACCAGCTCGGCAGCGCGACACCCGCCGTGGCGAGCGCCAGCGGCGCGAACATCAGCAGCGGCGTCAGCGCGAAGAAGCGCATCGTCCGGCTCACGCGTTCGCTCCCGCGGGCTCGACGCCTTCGACGTCGGCTTCGTTGTGCTTCGGCAGGTCACCGGTCTTCACGAATGCCCACGCCACCTGCAGGAAGCGAAAGCACATCAGGTACGACCCGAGCGGGATGCACAGGTACACGATCCACTTGGGGATCTCCATGTCCGGCGACACCTGCGCGGTGTGCGCCATGCGCCACGTGAAGTTCGCGCCGAACGAGCCGATCGTGCCCGTGAACACGGCGCCGGCCAGCAGCCCGAACAGCACGTAGGTCTTGCGCCAGGCCTCGGACAGGTGGTTGACCAACACGTCCACGCCGACGTGGATGCCGGTGCGCACGCCGTACGCCGCGCCGAACTTGGCCATCCACACGAACATGTAGATGCACAGCTCCTGCGACCACGACAGGTCGAGCTTGAGCAGCGCGTCCTGCACCACCGGGATGTGCATGCCGGCCGCATAACGATGCAGCACGGCCACGAAGATCAGCAGCGTGGCCGCGCCCATCAGGAACGCGATCAGCGTCTCCTCCAGGTGGTCCAGGGCCTTGAGGAACATGGCCGGGGCCTAGGACTTGAAGCCGACTTCGCGATAGACCTCGGCGAGCGCGTCCTTGCCCACGCGCGCCTCGTTGTCCCTGTGCACGACCATCAGCGCCTTCTTCAGGTCGCCGCGCTGCGCCGGCGTGAGCTTGATGATTTCGCACTTGCCGGACTTGCGCACGGCTTCCAGCGCGTCTTCGTTGTCCTTCTTGGCGATGTCGTTGGCGAACTTGGTCGCGTCCTTCATCGCGGCGTCGAGCGTGGCGCGGATGTCGCCGGGCAGGCCGTCCCAGAACGACTTGTTGACGATCACCGCATACCCGAGGTAGCCGTGGTCGGTGAGCGCGACGTGCTTCTGCACCTCGTGCATCTTCTGCGTATAGAAGTTCGACGGCGGGTTCTCGGTGCCGTCCACCACGCCGGTCTGCAGCGCCTGGTACACCTCCGAGAACGCCATCACCTGCGGGATCGCGCCGAGCGCCTTGATCTCGTCGCTGAGCACCTTCGACGACTGGATGCGCAGCTTCTGCCCCTTGTAGTCGGCGACGGCGCGGATCGGCTTGTTCGAGCTGAACACCTTGAAGCCGTTGTCCCAGTAGGCCAGCCCGCTGATGCCCTTGGCCTCGAGCTTCCTGAACAGGTTCGCGCCGACCGGGCCGCCCGTGACCTTGTGCAGCTCGTCGTAGTTGTCGAAGATGAAGGGCAGGTCGAAGATCTCGAACTCCTTCACGCCCAGCGGCCCGAACTTGGCGAGCGACGGCGCGAGCATCTGCACGGAGCCCAGTTGCAGCGCCTCCATCTCCTCGCCGTCCTTGAACAGCGTGCTGTTGGCGTACACGTCCACCTTGACGCGGCCCCTCGATCGCTGCTCGGCGAGCTCCTTGAACTTCAGCGCGCCGCGCCCCTTGGGCGTGTTCTCGGCGACCACGTGGCTGAACTTGATGGCGACCGGCTGCTGGGCGCGGACGATGCCGGCTCCAAGAGTGGCGGCGGCGGCACCGGCGCAGACGAACGAACGACGCTTCATGGTTCTTCTCCTCGGAATCCTGCGCGCGATGATGCCCAGCGGCGCCCGCAAGCGGCAGGCCGCCAGGCGACTTGTCTTGTCCTAAATCAACTGGGCCCCACGCGGCATGTCGGTAGAAGGCCCGTTGACGCGCTCGCGCAAGGGCCGCTAGCCTGCGACAGCCAACACGCACAACAGGAGACTCCATGCGCTTGCTGCACAAGGCCGTATTCGGCATCGCGCTCGCCCTCACGTCGGTCCTCGGCTTCGCGCAGAACGAGGGCGACGCGTATCCCACGCGGCCGATCCGGTGGATCGTGCCGTACACGCCCGGCGGTACCACCGACATCCTCGCGCGCCTGATGGCGCAGTGGCTCTCGGAGCGCCTGGGCCAGCAGGTGGTGGTCGAGAACAAGCCCGGCGGCGGCAACAACATCGGCACCGAGATGGCGGTGCGCGCGCAGCCGGACGGCTACACGATCTTCCTGGTGAACCCCGCGAACGGCATCAACGCCACGCTGTACAAGAACCTCAAGTTCAATTTCCTGAACGACATGGACCCGGTGGCCGGAATCATCCGCGTGCCCAACGTCATGACGGTGCGCAAGGATTTCCCCGCGAAGAACATCCAGGAGTTCATCGACTACGCCAGGAAGAACCCGGGCAAGGTGAACATGGCGTCGTCGGGCACGGGCACGTCGGTGCACCTGTCGGGCGAGCTGTTCAAGACGATGACGGGCGTGGACATGAAGCACATCCCGTACAAGGGCGCCGCGCCGGCCACGCAGGACCTGCTCGGTGGGCAAGTGGACCTGATCTTCGACAACATGCCTTCGATGCTGCCGCACATCAAGGCCGGCGCCGTGCGCGCGCTGGGCGTGACGACCACCACGCGTTCGGCCGCGTTGCCCGACGTGCCGGCGATCTCCGAAGTGGTCCCGGGCTATGAGGCGAGCGCGTGGTTCGGTGCGTCGGCGCCGAAGGGCACGCCGCGCTACGCCATCGACAAGCTCAATCGCCTGATGAACGCCGCGCTCGCCGACCCCGCCATGCAAAAGCGCCTGGCCGACCTCGGCGGCGTCCCCATCCCCGGCACCCCGGAGCAGTTCTGGGCGATCCACCGCGCCGAAACGGAGAAGTGGGCGAAGGTGATCAAGACGATCGGGATTTCCGCGGATTGATCTTGTCACCCCGGCGCAGGCCCGGTGAGTCTGTTGTCACCCCGGCGCAGGCCGGGGTCGTCGGCGTATCTCTTCGTACGCGCGTTGATTCATGCGTGGATTGCTTCGTCTACATCCTGTCCGGCTGCTATCGCGGCACGCTCTACATCGGCGTGACCAGCAACCTGGTCCAGCGCGTCTACCAGCACCAGAACCATCTCATCGAAGGTTTCACCACGCAGTACACCCTCGACCGCCTCGTCTGGTTCGAAGGCACGGCATCGATCGAAGCCGCGATCATGCGCGAGAAGCAGATGAAAGAGTGGAAGCGCGCATGGAAGATTCGGCTGGTCGAAGAGATGAATCCAACTTGGCGCGATCTCTATCCCGACTTGCTGGGGTGAATTGTCATCCCGGCGCAAGCCGGGATCGTTGGCGATGGAACACGCGAGGACTCACCACCGTGGACGACCCCGGCCTGCGCCGGGGTGACAAATGCACGCCGGGGTGACAGCCTTCAGCGCTTCGGCTGCAACGCTAGCACGACTCCAGCCGAACAGCAGGCCATCGAGATCCACTGGATCATCCCGAGCGGCTCTTGATGCACGATGGCGCCGGCGATCATCGCGATCACCGGGACCAGCACCGACGACAGCGCGGCGACGTTCGCGGGCAGCATGCGCACGATGCTGAACCACGCGGCGTTGCCGATCGCCATCGGCACGAAGGTGATGTATGCGATCGAAGCGACGGTCGCCATCGACGGCACGAACCACTGGTAGGACCCGAAGGCCAGCGCTGCGATCGTCATCGGCACGGCGGCGACCAGCACCTGCCACGCCGTGAGCACGAGCGGTGTCGTGGGCACGGGCCTTGCCTTGAGCACCAAGGTGCCGCAAGCCCAACCGATCCCCGCAAGCAGCCCGAGTGCGAACCCGAGCGGCGCGCGCGCATAGGCGTCGACGCCGTTCCACACCAGCAGCAGCACGCCGGCCGCGCCGATCACCAGCGCGAGCAGCACGCGCGCCGTGGGCCGCTGCCCGAGCACGAGCCACGCGATCAGCGCGGTCCAGATCGGCATCGTGTAGCCGAGGATCGCCGCCTGGCCCGACGGGATGAGGACCGCGGCGAACGTGCTCGCGGTGTTCCACACGACGATGTACGACAGCGACGCGGCGACGATCGTGCCCCAGTGCTCGCGCGGGATGCGCAGCGGCTCGCCGCGCACGCGCGCCATCAGCAGCAGCGCGATGGCCGACGCGATCATCGACACGCTGCGGAAGGTCCACACCGAGACCTCGCGCACGGCGACGGGGAAGAGCGGCCAGCTGGAGCCCCACAGGAGCGTGACGACGACGACGAAGGGGAGGGCTTTGCTGCGCACGAAACGGCATTTTGTCATTGCGGGCTCGACCCGCAATCCAGCGGCTTCGCCGGAAGCCACTGGATGCCGGATCGAGTCCGGCATGACAATACGGGGCATGCGTATCGCCCTGATCCACGCCACGCCGCTGTCCATCGACCCGATCAACGCCGCCTTCGAGCGCCATTGGCCCGAAGCCGAGCGCATGCACCTGCTGGACGACTCGCTGTCGCGCGACCGTGAGCGCGAAGGCGAACTCTCCGATGCGATGGTCGACCGCTTCATCCACCTGGCGACGTACTCCAAGGGCACGGGCGCCGACGCGATCCTGTTTACGTGCTCCGCGTTCGGCCCGGCGATCGAGGCCGCGGGCCGAACGGTGGAAGTCCCGACCTTCAAGCCGAACGAAGCGATGTTCTACGAAGCGCTGCGCATGGGCAAGAAGCTCGCGCTGGTCGCCACGTTCCGGCCGTCGCTCGTGTCGATGTCCGAAGAACTGGAGTCGATGGCGCAGGCGGCCGACATCGAAGGGCTGCAGTTGCAGACGGTGTTCGTGCCCGGCGCGATGGCGGATGCGGCCGAGGGCCGGGCCGACGACCACGATCGCAAGATCGCGGAAGCGGTCGCGAAGCTGAAGGGCTTCGATTGCGTGATGCTCGCGCAATTCTCGATGGCGCGTGCTGCATCGATGGTTCAGGAGCAATCGGACTGCCCCGTGCTCACGAGCCCGGGCTGTGCGGTGCTCGCGTTGCAGCAGGCCTTGATCGTGCACGACGAGTGACAGCCTAGGACCGCCGCAGCCGCACCAGCAACGCGCACGTGCTGCCGATCGTCGACAGCGCGACGACGCCCTGCCAGCCCCACAGCGCCAGTGCCTGGCTGCCGAGCGCGGCGCCGGTCGACATGAGGATGAACAGCACCGTAAAGAACAGCGCGTTGAGCCGGCTGCGCGCCGGCGGCTCGACGCCGTAGACGATCGTCTGGTGCGCGATCAGGGCGGCCTGGCTGCCGAAGTCGAAGCCCACCGCGCTCACTGCGATCAGCACGAGCTGCGCATGCGGCGACAACCAGGGCGCCGCGAACATGATCGCGAAGAAAATGGCGGTGATCGTGCAACCGAGCCGCGCAACGATCTCAGGCCCGTGCCGGTCCGCGAGGCGCCCGGCCAGCGGCGCCGCGAGTGCACCCGCGGCACCCGCCAGCCCGTACGACCCCGCCGCCGCAGCGCCGATGTGGAAGTCGTGCCCCAGCATCACGGCCAGCGTCGACCAGTACGCACCGAACGACATGAAGATCAACCCTTGCGACAACGACGCACGCCGCAGCTTCGCGTGCTTGCGCCACAGTGCGACCATCGACGCGAGCAACGCCGAGTAGTGCAATTGCGTCGTCGGGGCGAAGCGCGGCAACCCGATCCAGCACGCGACGGTGGCCGCGACGATCGCGACGGTTGCGGCGAAGTACATCGCGCGCCAGCCTGCCGTCTCCGCGACGGCGCCGCTCACCACGCGCGACAGCAGGATGCCGAGCAGCAGCCCGGTCATCACCATGCCGACGACCTTGCCGCGCTGCTCTTCGGGCGCGATGCTGGCGGCGGCCGGCACGATGTCTTGCGCCATCGTCGCGGCCATGCCCGTGGCGAGGCTCGCCGCCAACAGGAACGCGATGTCCGTCGCGAAGCCGCTGGCGACCAGCGCAATCGCGAGCACAGCCGCCTTGAGAAGGATGATGCGCTTGCGATCGAACCGGTCGCCCAGCGGCGCGAGCAGGGCGATGCCCAGCCCGTAGCCGAGCTGCGTCATCGTGGGAATCAGCCCGACCTGCCGCGGCGTGGCGTGCAGCTCGGCGCCGATGACGCCCAGCATGGGCTGGTTGTAATAGAGGGCGGCGACACTGAAGCCCGCGCCTGTGGCGAGCAGCGCGATCAGGCCGCGCGAGGGAGGAGGGGACTGCATGTTCTTTTCGGTGGCATGCCGATTGTCCCCGCTCAGGCCAGCCCGACTTGCCGGTCCGCCATGTTCACCAGCTGCAGCAGCGCCGGCCCGATCGTCTTGAGCAGCTCGCTCGGCCGGGTGCGAAAGCCCGGCACCGCGCAGTTGAACAGCAGGTGCCGCGGCCCGTAGCGGATCTTCGATGCGACGCCCACCGCGAACACGCCCAGCCCCGCGTCGCCCATGTTGATCGCGAAGCCGCGCTTGCCGTAGTTCGCCAGGCTGTCCTTCAGCCCTTCGGTGCAGCGCGCGAACTCGTCGGGCCGCTCCTTCTTCGCACGCGCGAGGAATTTCTGCCGCTCGGCCGCCGAGAGCTGCGCCATCCACGACCGGCCCATGGCCGTCTCGAGAATCCCGCGCACCGCACCGACGCCCGGGCGCTTGAGCGTGCCGTGTTCATGCGCGCACGTTTCGACATAGACCACGTCGAGGTCCATCGTCACGCCCACCGACACCGCGCCTTCGAATCGATCCGCGAGCTGCTGCATCGCCGGCCGCAGCAAACCGATGATCGGCGTGTTGATCACATACGGGTAGCCGAGCGTCACCGCAGCCGGCCCGATGAAGTAACGGTCGAGCCTCTCGTCGTGATCGAGGAAGCCCAGCGCCTGCAGGCTGCGGCACAGGCGGGACACCGTCGGCCGCGGCAGGCCGAGACGCTGCGCGAACTCGCTGTTGGCATGCGCACGCGGGTCGCGCACGAAGCTCTGCAGGATCAGCAGGCCCTTGGCCAGCGTGCCCGAGAAGTTCGGGTCCACGTCGCGCACCTTGCGCAGGTCTTCCTGGTCGCGGATCTGGTGGACGGCGCGCGGCTTTCGCATGAACCCATTGTGCGGGGAAACGCGTACGTTTGCGCATCGTCGTTTCAATATTTGAAACGCGCGTTCGGGAATGTCGCGGCGCGATCTACAGTGCGCCCATGATCCGAGACGAGCAACGCCTGCAGGCCCTCATCGCCGACATCCGCGCCTTCGTGCGCGAGCAGTGGCACCCGATCGAAGGCCAGGTGGAGCGCGATGACGAAGTGCCCGCGGCCATGGTCGACGAGCTGCGGCGCAAGGGCTACTTCGGCTGGAGCATCCCCGAGGCGTACGGCGGCCTGGGCCTGACCACCGAGGAACTCGTGCTGTGCGCGATGGAGCTGTCGCAAGCCTCTGTCGCACTGCGCGCACGCGTCGGCACCAACACCGGCATCGGCAGCGAAGCGCTCGTGGCCGACGGGACGGAAGAACAAAAGCAGCGCTGGCTCCCGCGCATGGCCAAGGGCGAGCTCACCGGTTGCCTCGCGTTGACCGAGCCCGAAGCCGGCTCCGAAGCAACCAACGTGCAGGCGACGGCACGCCGCGAAGGCGATCACTACATCCTCGACGGCACCAAGCGCTTCATCACCAACGCCCCGCTGGCCGACGTGTTCACCGTGATCGCGCGCACCGAAGACGGCACACGCGGCAGCAAGGGCCTGTCGGCGTTCATCGTCGAGCGCGGCACGCCGGGCCTGCGCACGGGCCCCGCGTACAAGAAGATGGGACAGGAGGGCTCGCCCGTCTCTGACGTGTATTTCGAGAATTGCAAAGTGCCGGCGGCCAACTTGATCGGCGGCCGCGAAGGCGTGGGCTTCCAGACCGTGATGAAGGTGCTGAACAAGCAGCGCCTGCACTTGGCCGCGCTGTGCACCGGCCCCGCGATCCGCATGCTCGACCTCGCGCTCGGCTACACCACCCGGCGCAACCAGTTCGGCCAGGCCGTCGCCAATTTCCAGCTGGTGCAGGCGATGATCGCCGACAGCCGCACCGAGATCTTCGCGGCGCGCTCCATGATTCTCGAAGCCGCGCGCGCACGCGACCGCGGCGAAGACGTGGCGATGACCGCATCGATGTGCAAGTACTACGCGTCGGAAATGTGCGGTCGCGTGGCCGACCGCGCCGTGCAGATGTTCGGCGGCTCGGGCTACGTCGGGGACTTCAGCCCGATCGAACGCTACTACCGCGACGTGCGCCTGTTCCGCCTGTACGAAGGCACGAGCCAGATCCACCAGCTCAACATCGCCAAGCTCGTGCTGAAAGAGAAGGGCGTGCAATGAGCTACGTCGATGCGGTGCGCGATTTCGTCGAGACCGAATGCATCCCGCGCGAGGACGCTCGCGCGCACGTGCATGCGCCGCACGCGCTGGACGAAGTGCTGTCCGTCTTGCGCCCGCTCGCGAAACAACGCGGCCTGTACCTGCCGCAATTGCCGGTCGAACACGGTGGCCTGGGCCTGTCGTGGACCGAGCGCGCCACGCTGCTCGAAGAAGCCGGCCGCAGCTACCTCGGACCGGCTGCACTGAACTGCGCCGCGCCCGACCAGCCGAACATGATCAGCCTGCTGCGGCAAGGCAGCGCCGCGCAACGCGAGCAATGGCTCGAGCCGCTCGCGGAGGGCCGCATCCGCTCGTGCTTCGCGATGACGGAGCCCGCGCCGGGCGCCGGCTCCGACCCGTCGATGCTCAAGACGACCGCGGTTCGCGCGAAGAACGGCTGGACCATCGACGGCCACAAGTGGTTCATCACCGGCGCCGTCGGCGCGACGTTCGCGATCGTGCTCGCACAGACCGCCGAAGGCCCGACGCAATTTATCGTGCGCACCGACAACCCCGGCTACCAGCTCGTGCGCGAGATTGCCGCGATCGACCCGTATGCGATCGGCGGCCACGGCGAGTTGAAGTTCACGCAGTGCTTCGTGCGCGACGAAGACGTGCTCGGCGAAGTCGGCAAGGGCTTCGAATACGCGCAGCAGCGCCTGGAGCCCGCGCGCCTGTCGCACTGCATGCGCCTGATGGGCCGCGCGCGGCGCGCGCTCGAACTGGCGCAAGTGTACGTATCGCAGCGCGATTCATTCGGCAAGCGCCTCGCGCAGCTGCAGCAGATCCAGGCGATGGTGGCCGATTGCCACATCGACCTGCACGCCAGCCGCCTGATGACGCGCGACTGCGCGGCGCGCATGGACGCGGGCCTGTCCGTCAAGACCGAATCGGCGATGACGAAGGTGTTCGTGTCCGAGGCGCTCAACCGCGTGGCCGACCGCGCCGCGCAGATGATGGGCGCGCTGGGCATGTCCGAGGACGCGCCCGTGTCGCTGATCGTGCGCGAGCTTCGCCCTTTCCGCATCTACGACGGCGCTTCCGAGCTGCATCGCGCCACGCTCGGCCGGCGCTTCCTTCAATCAACCCAAGGAGACAAGAGATGAACCGACGCCCCATGCTGCGCGCTGTAGCCGCAGCCCTCGCACTCGGCTTGGCCAGCACGCTGGCCCTGGCCGCGTACCCCGAGAACACGATCAAGCTCGTCGTGCCGTTCCCGGCCGGCGGCAGCACGGACCTGGTCGCGCGCGCGATCTCCGTCGAGCTCGGCAAGGAGCTGGGCCAGACCGTGATCGTCGAGAACAAGGCCGGTGCCGGCAGCCTGATCGGCTCGGAGGTCGTCGCGCGCGCCACGCCGGACGGCTACACGCTGCTGATGGCGGGCCTGACGAACGTGTTCCTGCCGTACGTGCACAAGGGCCTGAAGTTCGACCCGGTCGACGGCTACGAGCGCGTGGGCCTCGTCGCCGACCTGCCGAACGTGATCGCGGTGAATTCGAAGACGCCGTACCACTCGCTCAAGGACCTCGTCGCCGCCGAGAAGGCCAAGCCGGGCTCGCTGTCGTTCGGCTCCGCGGGCATCGCGACGCCGTCGCACCTGGTGTGCGAGATGATCAACCACGAGACCGGCATGAAGATGCAGCACGTGCCGTACAAGGGCAACGCGCCCGCGGTGGCCGACCTGATGGGCGGCGTGATCCCCGTGATGTGCAACAACCTCGGCGGCACGCTGCCGTACATGGGCGGCGGGCAGATCCGCATCCTCGCGCAGACCGGCAAGTCGCGCTCGGCTTCCGCGCCCGATGTGCCGACGTTCGACGAGCTGGGCATCAAGAGCCTCGACACCGGCTTGTGGATGGGCATCGAGGCGCCGAAGGGCACGCCCAAGGCCATCGTCGACAAGCTGAACGCGGCGCTGACGAAAGTGATGGCGCTGCCGTCGACGAAGGAGCGCTTCGCGAAGCTCGGCGCCACGCCGCTGAACCCCGCGCCCGCCGCGTTCGAAGAGCGGATCAAGGCCGACCGCAAGTCGTGGGACCCGGTGCTCAAGTCCGTCGACCTGAACGCGAAGTAGCTCGATGGCCAACACGGGTTACCCGCTGCGCGGCGTGCGCATCCTCGACATGGCCACCGTGCTGGCCGCGCCGTTCGCGGCCACGCTGTGCGGCGACATGGGCGCGGAGGTCGTCAAGCTCGAATTGCCGCAAGGCAACGACGCGCTGCGCGGCCTCGCGCCCGTGCACGAAGGCCACGCGCTGTTCTGGAAGACGGCCAACCGCGGCAAGAAGGGCATCTCGCTCGACGTGCGCAAGCCCAAGGGCCGCGAGCTGTTCCTGAAATTGATCGAAGGCTTCGACGTGCTGGTGGAGAACTTCCGCACCGGCACGCTCGAACAGTGGGGGCTGGACCTCGCCACGCTGCACGCGCACAACCCGCGATTGATCGTATTGCGACTGACCGGCTTCGGCCAGACGGGCCCGTATGCGCGCAGGCCGGGCTTCGCGCGAATCTTCGAAGCGATGAGCGGCTTCGCGCATCTCACCGGCGAGCCCGGTGGGCCGCCGCAGCACATGAACTATCCGCTGGGCGATGCGATCTCGGGGCTGTTCGGCGCATTCGCGATTGCCACGGCGCTTGCGGAGCGCAACGCGTTGCCGCGCGAGCAGCAAAAGGGTGTGGAGATCGACCTGTCGGCGACCGAGGCGATGATGCGGCTGCTCGACCCGCTCGCGGCCGAATACAAATTCAGTGGCGTCGCGCGCGAACGCTCGGGATCGCGTGCGGGCTACACGGCGCCGTCGAACGTGTACCGCACGGGCGATGGCGCGTGGATCACGCTGGTGGGTTCGTCCGACCCGATCTTCGTGCGACTGTGCCGCGCGATGGGCCGGCCCGAGCTGGCGCAGGACGTGCGCTTCGACACGAACGTTCATCGCACCGAAAACCTGGTGGCGCTCGACACGATCGTCGCGGGGTGGTGCCTGGGCCTGCCGCTCGCGGAAGTGTCGGCGCGGCTGGCCAAGGAAGAGGTGCCGTTCAGCAAGGTGTATTCGATCGCGGACGTGCAGGCGGACCCGCACTTCCAGGCGCGCGGCGCGATCGTCGACCTGATGGACGAACGGCTCGGCGCGATCCCGTCGCCGGGCGTGGTGCCGCGGTTCGTGGGGCGCGAGGCTGCGGTCCCTTGCGTCGGGCCGGACACGGGGCGCGACAACGTCGAGATTTACGGCCGGATCGGCCTGGAGCCGCCGGACATCGACGCGCTCATGCGCGAAGGGGTCCTCTGACGAATATAGTTGTTGCGCGGACCGCTCGCACTGGTTCCGATCGCGTTGCGGCGCGCACAATCGACGGGTGACCGACACCGTCGACCCGGCCCCATCGGCCGCTTCCGCACCGATCCGCCTGCGCTACGAGGTTGAACTGCGCTACGAGGTGCGCAGCGACGTCTGCGATTTCATCTTCAACGTGCAGGCGACAAGCACGGCGCAGCAACTCATGGTTTCGGAAAAGCTGGAGGTCACGCCCCGGCAGCCGGTGGATGCGTACACCGACCCCGCGACACATGCGCGTTACCTGCGCCTGCGCACCGGCCCGGGCCCGCTGCGCCTCTTTTGCGAATCGGTGGTCGACCTGGCCCATCACCGCGCGGCGCCGTCTTCGTTGCGCGAAGTGCCGATCTCCGAGTTGCCGGCCTCGGTCCTGCCGTGCCTGTACCCGAGCCGTTATTGCGAATCGGACCGGCTGCACCGCTTCGCGTTCGCGCAGTTCGGCGGCCTGTGGCAGGGCTACGAGCGTGTCTGCGCGATCCGCGACTGGGTCCAGCGCCACGTGGCGTTCCTGTCCAACAGCTCCGACGGCAACACGTCGGCATGCGACACGCTCGTGACCAAGCAAGGCGTCTGCCGCGACTTCGCGCACCTGATGATCGCGCTGTGCCGCGCCGTCAACATTCCGGCTCGCTACACGACGGGCATCGACTACGGCGCGGACCCCGCGCTGGGCCCGCCGGATTTCCACGCGTACGTCGAAGCGTACGTGGGTGACCGCTGGTACCTGTTCGATCCTTCGGGCACGGCGATCCCCATGGGGTTCATCCGGCTGGCGACCGGGCGCGATGCGGCGGACGCCGCTTTCTCGTCGATCTTCGGGAGCGTGGAATGGCAGCCGCCGCGGGTCGTGATCGAGGCCATTGCCGGCGCCGACGGCATTCGCCGCCTCCCGCAGCACTGCACGGATGCGCTCTCGACGGACGCCGGGCCTGCGTGAGCGGCCGGCGTCCCGCCCCTTTGCCGCGGCGCTAGGTTCGCGTTCCTGCAAACACGAGGATTCGGTCGCCGACTTTCCAGCTCCCGATGTTCGGCGACGGGCTCACATGAAGCGAGCCGTCGTGCATCCGCACCGTGAATTCGAAAGACGCGGGTGCGGTGTCGGTCGCCTCGATGCTGCGGATGGCGAGGACGCGTCCCCAGCACCTGCAGTCCTTGCGTGCCCGCGCCCTTGCGGGGATTCGCGCAGCGATCACCGGCGAGAGGGTTGGCCGTTGCACAGCCGCGATCACGCGCGGGGTCGCGGAAGTCGCGGGAATGGCGAACACGCTCGCGGCGAAGAGCGCGCCGAGAACCGGCAGCCAGCGCCACGCGCGCGCGTCTGCGCGGCGAGGCTTCCGTGGGTTTCCGGTTGGCACGGCGCGACTCGCGATGCGTGGTTACTGCGTCTTGTCCGTGCGGGACAATTCGCGCAGGATGCCGCCGCCCTGTTCACTGCCGCTCGTGGTGCCTGCGCCTTGCATGCGCATCACGCAGTCCTCGTGGTCGGCGCCCTTTTGCGCATCGCAACGCGCGAGCCGGTTGTGCTCGAGCTCGCGCTCGTC
>DATBPW010000006.1:0-7282 GCA_036561125.1 Ramlibacter sp.
CCAGGCGCCCGAGCTCGAGGACGAATGCGTCGCCGCGATGCGCGCCGCTGTCGAGCAATCGCCGGGCCTCACGCTGCTGCGCGGCAAGATGGTCGTCGAGGCCAAGCCGGGCGGCGCCAGCAAGGGCGCGGCGATCGAGGCCTTCATGAACGAAGCGCCGTTCGCCGGGCGCACGCCGGTGTTCGTCGGCGACGACGTCACCGACGAGGTCGGCTTCGCCATGGTGCAGCGCATGCACGGGCTGGGCATGAAGGTCGGCACGGGACCTTCCGTGGCTTTCGCCCGCATCGGCTCGCCGACCGCCTTTCGCGAACAACTCCAATCCGCGCTGGCCGCCAAGGCCCCGAAGGTGACCGCATGATCATGCCCCTGCAATCGCGTCCCGAGGCTTCGCTGAAGCTGGGCGTGATCGGCAACTGTGCATTCAACGCGCTCGTCGACGAGCGTGGCGGCATCGTGTGGTGTTGCCTGCCGCGCTTCGACGCCGACCCCGTCTTCGATGCGCTGCTCGACCCGAGCGACAACGCGAGCCTGTGGACCTTCGAGCTGGAGAACTTCGCGCGCTCCGAACAGGAGTACGAGCCGAACACCGCCGTGCTGCGCACGCGCCTGTACGACGAGCAAGGGCAAGGCATAGAGATCACCGACCTCACGCCGCGCTTCTGGAGCCGCGGCCGCATGTTCCGGCCGATGACGATCATCCGGCGCGTGCAATTGATCTCCGGCTCGCCGCGGGTGCGCGCGGTGATCCGGCCGCGCTTCGACTGGGGCCGCATCGAGCCCGAGCTCACGCAGGGCAGCACGCACATCCGCTACGTCGGGCCGGCGCTGTCGCTGCGCCTGAACACCGACGTGCCGATCAACTACATCCTGGCCGAATCGTTCTTCGTGGTCGACCGGCCGATGAATTTCATCCTCGGCCCCGACGAGACGCTCACGTCCGGCATCGAGGACACGGCGCGGGGCTTCGAGCAGGAGACGGTCGCGTACTGGCGCAGCTGGTCGCGCGCGCTGGCCATTCCGCTGGAGTACCAGGACGCGGTGATCCGCGCGGCGATCACGCTGAAGCTGTCGCTGTACGAGGACACGGGCGCGATCATCGCCGCGATGACCACCAGCATCCCGGAGCATGCGAACAGCGGGCGCAACTGGGACTACCGCTTCTGCTGGCTGCGCGACGCGTTCTTCGTGGTGCGCGCGCTCAACTCGATCTCCGAAGTCGCGACGATGGAGGAGTACCTGCGCTGGTTGAACAACATCGTCGTGAAGACCGCGGGCGGCCACATCCAGCCGCTGTTCGGCATCGGCCGCGAGGAGAAATTGCCCGAGGCGATCGTCGACCACCTGCCCGGTTACCGCGGCATGGGCCCGGTGCGCGTGGGCAACCAGGCGCAAGAGCACTTCCAGCACGACGTGTACGGCAACATCATCCTGGCCGCGGCGCAATCGTTCCACGACCAGCGCCTGTTCCGGCGCGCCGGCAAGGCGGAGTTCACGTACCTCGAAGCGGTGGGCGAGCAGGCGTTTCGCATCTACGACAAGCCGGATGCGGGCATGTGGGAGCTGCGCACGCGCGCGCGCATCCACACGTCGTCGGCGCTGATGAACTGGGTGGCGTGCGACCGTCTCGCGAAGATCGCGCACGTGCTGAAGCTGCCCGATCGAGTCGCCTTCTGGCGCGAGCGCGCCGACCTGATCCGCGAACGCATCCTGCGCGAATCGTGGAACGAGGACCGCCAGGCCTTCGCGGAAAGCTTCGGCGGCAAGGACCTTGACGCGAGCGTGCTGCTGATGGGCGAGGTGAACTTCATCGAGCCGAAGGACCCGCGCTTCGTCTCGACCGTCGCCGCGCTCGAGAAATACCTGTGCGATGGCCCGTACATGCGCCGCTACGAGGCGGCCGACGACTTCGGCAAACCCGAGGTCTCTTTCAACGTCTGCACCTTCTGGCGCATCGATGCGCTGGCGCGGCTCGGGCGCAAGCAGGAAGCGCGCGAGATCTTCGAGGTGATGCTGGGCAACCGCAACCACCTCGGCCTGCTGTCCGAGGACACGCATCCCGTCACACGCGAGATGTGGGGCAACTACCCGCAGACCTATTCGATGGTCGGCATCATCAACGCCGCGGTCCGCTTGTCGGCGCCGTGGGATTCGGTGATCTGAAGGAACATCGGATGGCGCGGCTGGTCGTCGTCTCCAACCGGGTCGCCGATCCGCGCAAGACAGCGGCGGGCGGGCTCGCGGTCGCGCTCTCGGAAGTCCTGCAGAACACCGGCGGGATCTGGTTCGGCTGGAGCGGCAAGGTCATCGAGGCCGCGCAGGGCGGCCGCCCCGGCGAGAGCCAGACGCATGCGCAGCAGGCCGGCCCCGTGAAGCTCGTGACGGTGGACTTAAGCCGCGAGGACTTCGAGACGTTCTACGCGGGCTACGCGAACGGCGTGTTGTGGCCGGTGTTCCACTACCGCCTCGACCTCGCCGACTTCGACGCGCGCTACATCACCGGTTATCGCCGCGTGAACCAGATGTTCGCGCGCAAGCTCGCGCCGCTGCTGCGCGACGACGACATCGTCTGGGTGCACGACTACCACCTCATCCCGCTCGCGGCGGAACTGCGCGCGCTGGGCTGCCAGCAGCGCATCGGCTTTTTCCTGCACATCCCGCTGCCGCCGTCGCTGATCCTTGCCGCGATCCCCGGCCACGACTGGTTGATGCGCGCGCTGTTCGCGTACGACCTGGTGGGCTTCCAGGCGAACGCCGACCTCGTGCACTTCACGCGCTACGTCGAAGCCGAGGCGCACGCGGTGCGGGTCGAGCCGGGCCGCTGGCGCGCTTTCAACCGCACGCTGCAAGCGGGCGCGTTCCCGATCGGCATCGACGTCGACGAGTTCGAGTCGCTCACGAACGCGCAGGAAGGCCGCGACATGTTCGAGCGCATGCGCCGCGAATACTCGCGCCGCAAGCTGCTGGTGGGCGTGGACCGGCTCGATTACTCCAAGGGCCTGCCGAACCGCATCCGCGCGTTTCGCGAACTGCTCGAGCGCTATCCCGAGCATCGCAACAGCGCGACGCTGATCCAGATCGCCGCGCCCAGCCGCGAGGACGTCGGCGCCTACAGCGACATCCTGCACGAGCTCGAAACGCTGTGCGGTTCGATCAACGGCAACTTCGGCGAACTCGACTGGATGCCCGTGCGCTACATCCACCGCAGCGTGGCGCGCACGCGTCTGCCGGGCCTGTACCGCGCGAGCCGCGTCGCGCTGGTCACGCCGCTGCGCGACGGCATGAACCTCGTCGCGAAGGAGTTCCTCGCTGCGCAGGACCCGGCGGACCCGGGCGTGCTGGTGCTCTCGCGCTTCGCGGGCGCGGCCGAGCAATTGCGCGACGCGATCCTGGTCAATCCGTACGACGTGGACGGCATCGCGAGCGCGATCCACCTCGCGCTGCAGATGCCGATCGAGGAGCGGCGCCTGCGGCACCAGTCACTGATGTCGGTGATCCGCGAGTTCGACGTGCACTGGTGGTGCGACAGTTTCCTCGACGCGCTGGTGCAGGCGCAGCCGGAGGAGACCGGCACGCCGTGGCTGCGGCTCTAGGCGGCCTTCACTTCGCTGCGTACTTCACGACGCGCTGCTCGATCGCCCCGAACACGCTCTGGCCGTCCTTGCCCTTCATCTCGATGCGGATGGTGTCGCCGAACTTCATGTAGTCGGTGGCGGGCTTGCCGTCGAGGATGGTCTCGATCGCGCGCTTCTCGGCGATGCACGAGTAGCCCTTCACCCATTCCTTCTTGCCGTCCTTCTCGATCGCGCGGTTGCTCACGGTGCCGCTGCCGACAATCGAGCCCGCGCGGCAGTTGCGCGTCTTGCACAGATGGGCGATCAGCTGGCCGAAGTGGAAGGTCATCTCCTGGCCGGCATCGCACATGCCGACGGTGCGGCCGTTCCATTGCACCTGCATCGCCAGGCCCAGCTTGCCGTCCTTCCACGCATCGCCGAATTCGTCGAGCGTCACCGCGACGGGGCTGAACGCCGTCGCGGGCTTGCTCTGGAAAAAACCGAAGCTCTTGGCGAGTTCGTCGGGGATCAGGTGGCGCAGCGACCAGTCGTTGGCCAGCATCGCGAGGCGGATGCCGTCGAGCGCCTGCTCGGGCGTGCTCGTCATCGGCACGTCCGCGGTGACGACGGCGACCTCCGCTTCGAAGTCGATGCCCCAGTCCTCGCTAGCGAAGGGCGCATCGTCGCGCGCGCCGAGGAAGTCGTCGCTGCCCCCCTGGTACATCAGCGGCTCGGTGTAGTAGTTGTCGGGGACTTTCGAGTTGCGCGCAAGGCGCACGAGCTCGACGTGGTTGATGTACGCGGAGCCGTCGGCCCACTGGTACGCGCGCGGCAACGGCGCCATGCATTGCGCGGGATCGAACGGGAACGCGTGGCGCGCCTTGCCGCCATTGAGCGTCTCGTACAGGTCCTGCAACTGCGGCGAGATGAAATTCCAGTCGTCCAGCACCTGCTGCATGCGATCGGCGATGCCGGTCGCGTAGTGGGCCGCTTGCAGGTCGCGCGAGACGACCACCAACTGCCCGTCGCGCGAGCCGTCCTTGTACGTTGCGAGTTTCATGTTCGGTTTGCCGCTGTGCGCCCGACTGCGCTAGAGTCGCGCAGTTACGCATTGTGAAATGGATTTAACTAATCGAAATTCTAGCGGAGGGCGGCCGGCGTGAAGGAGCGCGCAGGCATCCAGTCCGTCGAGGTCGGGTTCGGCTTGCTCGCTGCGCTGTCGCAGGCCCAGGGGCCGCTCATGCTGCGTGACCTCGCCGCCGCGGCCGGCATGAGCGCCGCCAAGGCGCACCGTTACCTGGTGAGCTTCCAGCGTTTGCAGCTCGTCGTGCAGGACGATGCGACCACGCGCTACGACCTCGGCCCCGCCGCGTTGAAGCTCGGTCTCGCATCGCTGTCGCGCCTTGATGCCGTCAAGCTCGCGCGCCGGCGCGCAACGCTGTTGCTCGAGGAGGTTGGCCATACAGTGGCCTTGGCAGTGTGGGGCAACCAGGGGCCGACGATCGTGCATTGGGAAGAAACGCCGCAGGCCGTCACCGTGAACCTGCGGCTGGGCGACGTGATGCCGTTGCTGTCGTCGGCGACGGGGCGCTGCTTCGCGGCGTTCGTCAGCCGGGACGCGATCGCGCCGATGCTCAAGGAGGAGATCGCGCGCGCGCAGCGGCAGGGCCGCGGCGACGTGCCCGGCACGATGGCCGAGGCGCGCGCGCTGCTCGACGAAGTGCGCCAGCGCGGCGCGGCGCGCGTGGTAGACACGCTGCTGCCGGGCATCGTCGGCTTCTGCGCGCCGGTGTTCGACGCGGACGCGCACATCGCGCTGGGCATCGTCACCCTCGGGCCCACGGGCACCTTCGACGCTTCGTGGGGCGGCGCGGTCGACCGGCCGTTGCGCGCGGCCGCGAAGCAGCTGTCGCGCGACCTGGGGTATCGCGGTGACTGAGCCGAAGCGCAACGCGCTGCGCATCGGCGCGCTCGCGATCGTGGTGCTGGCGGTGCACCTGTGGCTGCTCGGCGCATTGCCGCGCATCGTCGCGCCGGCGAACAAGGGCGCGACGTTCATCGCGCGAACAGTGGCGCCGCCGAAACCCCCACAAATCGACGAACCTCGCGCAGCGCCACAACCGCGCGCCCGCGTCGCACCGCCGCCCCTTGCTCCCAGGAAGCAGGAAGTGACGCCCAATGAGCCACGGACGCGCACTCTTGCAGCCGCATCCTCGCCTGCACCCTCCGCATCAGTTGCATCCGCGCCGCGTGCCGGCGAACCCGCAAGCGCCACGCGCGAAGCCGGTGCCGCGCCCCTCGTGCACGTCGCCGTCGCCCCGTCCGCGCGTTACCACTACGAAGTGACAGCCTCGCAGAAGGGCTTCACCCTGCACGGCTCGGGCGTGCTGGAGTGGCACAACGCACACGGCGAGTACGAAGCGCAGCTGTCGTGGTCGTCGCCGCTGCCGTTCGTCAAGCCGCGCACGCAGCGCAGCGTCGGCCTCGTAACGAGCGCCGGCCTGGAGCCCGTACGCTTCTCGGACAAGACCCGCAGCGAAGAGGCAGCGCACTTCGATCGCGAGAACGGCAAGGTGGTCTTCTCGACGAACAAGCCCGAGGCGGCGCTCGAGCCGGGAGCGCAGGACCGCCTCAGCATCGTGATGCAGCTGTCGGCCTTGCTCGCGGGCGAACCGTCGAAGTACCGCGCGGGCTCGAGCATCACGGTGCAGACGGCATCGACGAAGGAAGCCGAGCCCTGGACCTTCACCGTCGAGGGCACGGAGGTGCTGGACCTGCCCGGCGGGCGCATGCAGGCGGTGCGGCTCTTGCGCAACCCGCGCAAGGAATACGACACGAAGGTGGAGCTCTGGCTCGCTCCCGGCTCAGCTTACGCCCCCGTGCGCCTGCGTCTGACACAGCCCAACGGCGACTGGGTCGACCAGCAGTGGTCGTCCACCGACAGGGGCTGAGCCCCGCGCCGCCGTACCCTGACTTCAACCAGCGGCCCCCGTGCGCCCGCCTTGAATTGGGCGCATTCGCTGCCAAGTACCGGGCAAGGAAACCACCATGCAAATGCTTTATGACTCCGACTCGTTCGTCGTCGTGCACATGCAGGCGAACGAAGCCACCGAGGGCGAGCCGCCGCCGCCCGCGCCGCGCCACGGCTTCGAGATCGTGGACAAGCGCACCAACAAGGAAATCTACCTGGACGGCGCGTGGGCCGAGAGCTTCCAGCGCCAGATCAACGCCTGGCAGCTGAACACGCCGACGCAGGAAGAAGTCGAGGAGAAGCTCGAAGGCTACTGCGAGCTCGCGCAGAACCCGCTCGTCCTGCACTGATTCCCCGCCGGGCGGCGGGGCCCGGACCGCCGCCCCGCACGCCGGGTAGCATCGCTGCATGAGGCCGGACCCGCAGCGCCCCGCGATCAACGTCGTCGAAAAAAATCCGTACGTCCCGCAGCCCTTCGTCTTCACGGAGGTCGCGACCTGCCTGCGCGATGCGATCCGCGCCGCGGGCTATCCGAGCGAACACTTGCAAAACCGCATCGACCCCGCTGCGTTCTCCATCGTGCTGGGCGGCACGCCCGCGTTGCAGCAGCAACTCGAGCACATGGACCCGGCGCGCTGCGCGATCTTCAACTTCGAGCAACTCGAAAGCACCTCGAACCTGGCCGGCCCCGAGTACCGGCGCTGGCTGGCCCGCTGGCTGGTGCTCGACTACCACGGCAGCAACGTCGAAGTCCTCC
>DATBPW010000007.1:0-4652 GCA_036561125.1 Ramlibacter sp.
GCCGAAGATCGCGATCACGGGCACGCCCGTGGCGGCGGCGAGGTGCGATACCGACGTGTCCGGGCCGATGTACAGCGCTGCGCGCTGCAGCAGCGCGACGAGCTGGTTGAAATCGAGCCGGCCCGTCGCATCGAGCACGCCATCGATCGTGCGCAGCGGCGCGACGCATTCCTGGTCGCGCGCGCCTTGCGTGCCCGTGAGCACGACCTGCCGTCCCTGAGCGGTGAGCTCGCGCACGAGCCGCTCGAAATGCGCGATGGGCCACTGCTTGTACGGCCACGCCGAGGGCGCGTGAACGACGACGAAACCGTCCCCCAGTTGCGAGTCGATGTCCGGCGGCAATGGAGCGGCTTGCGGCGCGAGCACCTGCGGCACGGCGCGTTCGCGGACCCACGGCGCGAGCAAATCCATCTTCTCGGCGCTCACGTGCTTCGACCCGCGATCGCCCGCCGCGACGACGGCGTGCTCCAGCAGCATGCGCTTCCACCAGTTGCTCGAGTTTCGTTCGGGAACGATCCCGCAGCGATGCCGCGCGGCGACCCAGCCGATCAGGTGCGCGCGATCGCCGACGTCGGTGACCAGTGCGAGGTCGTATTGCCGGAAGATGCGCCGCAGGAGCGCGAAGGCGCCGCGATTCGCGGCGCTCGACTCGATGAGGGTGTCGAGGTCCGGGTTGCCGCGCAACATGCCGAGCGTGCCTTCGAACCCGATGACGTCGATGCGAGCCTGCGGCCAGCGCTCGCGGGCCGCGTGGATCAAGGGCGTGGCAAGCAGCACGTCGCCGATCTGGCGCGTCGCGACGATGAGGATGCGCTCGAAGCCTTCCGTCGAGCGGAACCTGTGCGCGGCCACGGTCCACGCGAGCAATGCCACGTACAGGTGGCCTTCGACGAAGTCGAGCAGCATCGAATTGAAGACGCAGCCCAGCGCGAACGCGAGCACAAGGCCCGCGAGCGCTGCGCTGTGCATCCGCCGCGCTTGCCGAAGTCCCGCAACGAGCCACGCGACGAACAGGGCCGCGCCGATCACGCCGCCGCCGACGAGCTGCATCACGTATTCGTCGTGCGGGTTGTTCAGGCTCGACCAGAAGCGATGCAGGAACGCGGCGCCATCGGGCCGCGCGGCGTACACGGCCTCGGCCGCCGCGCGATGCGCCTGCGGGTAGCGCGAGTAACCCACGCCTTCGAGCCAGTGTTCGCGCACCGCTTCGCCGGTGATGCGCAGCAACTGCAGCCGCACGCCGGTGGAGTCGGCGTCGCCGGGCACTTGCGTGCTGTTCCACGCGGTTTGCATCTCGTCGATGCGCCCTTGCACCGCGGGCGACAGCAATGCGGCGCACGCGAGCAGCGCGGGCACGCCGGCGGCCGCGAGGACACGCCAGCGGCGCGGCGCGAGCACCCAGCCTCCGCAGGCCGCGAGCAGCACCAGCACGACGAGCCCGGTGCGCCCGTCGATGCCGAAGACGATCGTCAGCGCAAAGAATGCGGCCGTCGCGAGCGCCGGCCATTTGCGCGGGCCCGCCGGCGCGCGCAGGACCAGCAGGTAGGCCGCCACCGCGAGGGCGAAGCCGGCGCTGATCCTCTGCCGCTGCGCGAGTTCGTACGAGTGCTCCGACACGTGCGACGCCCAGATCGCCAGCGCCACCCAGGCACATCCCGCGATGAACGACGCGAAGAGCAGCCGCCGGTGCCGCGCATCGCGCCAGGCAGCGAAAAACAGCGGCGCGAGCAGCAGTTCCTGGTACTGGTTGATCTTGTGCACGGCCGCCATCGACGTGTCCGAGACCAGCGTGCGCACGATGATGAAGGCAAGCAGCAGCAAGCCCACGGCCATCACGGGTTCGCGCCACGGCGCCAGGCCGGCAACCTGCTTGAAGCGCAACACGCACGCGACGACGAGCAGGCCGCCGCCCACCGACACCAGCGCGGTGGACCACGCCAGGCCGAACCCGAGGAGCAGCGTGCCGCAGGCCACCAGCGTGTCCCAGCGGCGCGGCGCGGCAGGTGTCATGCGGTGCTGAACTGCAGCGCGTGCAGGCGCGCGTAGAGGCCGTCGCGCGCGAGCAGCTCGTCGTGCGTGCCCGACTCGATGACGCGGCCCGCCTCGAGCACCAGCAGGCGGTCGGCATGTTCGATCGTCGACAGCCGGTGCGCGATGACGATCGTCGTGCGGCCGGCCATCAGGCGTTGCAGCGCCTGCTGCACCTGCCGCTCCGATTCGGTGTCGAGCGCGGACGTGGCCTCGTCGAGCACGAGGATGGGCGCGTCCTTGTACAGCGCGCGCGCGATCGCGAGGCGCTGGCGCTGGCCGCCCGACAGCGTGGTCGCGTTGTGGCCGACGACGCTGTCGATGCCCTGCGGCAGTTGCTCGACCAGTTGCGACAGGTTCGCGGCAGCTAGCGCCGCACTCACGCGCTTTGCATCGATGTCGCGGCCGAGCGCGACGTTCGCGGCCAGCGTGTCGTTGAACATCACGACGTCCTGGCTGACGATGGCGAACTGGCGCCGCAGCGAGCCGAGCTGCCACTCCGTGAGCGGATGGCCGTCGAGCATCACGGTGCCGGCGGTCGGCTCGAGGAAGCGCGGCAGCAGGTTCGCCAGCGTCGTCTTGCCCGAACCCGACGGGCCGACGAGGGCGACCGTCTCGCCCGGATGCACCTGCAGCGTGATGCCGGCCAGCGCCGCGTGGTTCGCGTTCGGGTAGCGGACCGTGACGCCGCGCAGTTCGATCAAGCCATCCGCGCGCTCTTTCGCGAACGACCCGCCGGTCTCCGGCGGCGTCTGCTGCACGAGGTCCACCGAGCGTTCGAGCAGCGCGAGCGCGCGCGTCAGCGGGCCCGTGATCTCGGTCAGCCGCTTCACCGGCGAGATCAGCATCAGCATGCCCGCGACGAAGGCCGCGAACGCGCCCACGGTCATGCCGCTGCCGCTTTGCCACAGCGCGATGCAGATCACCACCGACAGCGCGGCAGCGGCCAGCATGTGCATCATGGGCGTGACGAGCGCCGAGGCGACGGCGGACTTCATCGCGAGGCGCTTCAGCGTCTGGCTCAACGACTCGAAGCGGGCCGACTGCGCGGGCTGCGCCTCGTGCAGGCGGACGACGCGCGTGGCGAGCACGTTCTCCTCGACGACGTACGCGAGGTCGATGGTCGCCGCCTGGCTGCTGCGCGCGAGGCGGTGCAGCCGCCTGGACGCGGTGCGCATCAGCCACGCGACGCACGGGCCCATCACGGCGACGATGAACGTGAGCTGCCAGTTCTGCCAGATCAGGTACAGCAGCAGCGCGAGCGTGGTGAGCGACTCCTTGACCACAGACGTCATCGCGTACACGAGCATCGTGAACGCGCTCTGCACGTCGTGCACGATGCTGTTGGACAGCGAGCTGGCCGATTCGCGCGCGAACAGGTCCATGCGCGCGTCGAGCAGCCGGCCGAACAGGGCGCGCCGCAGGTTGAACATGCCTTCGTTCGCGATCTTCGCGAGGCCGACGTCGGTGATGAAACTGGCCGCCCCGCGGATCGCCATCAGGCCGAGGATCGCCACCGGGACGACCCACAGCGGGAACGCCGACTTCTGGAAGCCGCTGTCGAGCAGCGGCTTGAGCAGCGCGGGCATCGCGGGCTGGGTGGCCGCGCCGATCGCGGTGGAAACCAGCACCACCCACCAGTAGCGGCGCGTCGACTGGATGTAGACCATCACCCGGCCGACGCGCGTGCGCAGGCTCGCGATCGACGGCGCGGCCGCGGCCTGCGCGCCGGCGCTGTCAGAGGGCGCGGGCATAATCGTTTTTCATGACTGGATTATCCAGCATCATCATCACGCGCAATGAGGAAGCGAACATCGCGGCGTGCATCGAAAGCGTCGCGTTCGCCGATGAAATCATCGTGGTGGACAGCGGCAGCACCGATCGCACCGTCGAACTCGCGCGCAACGCCGGAGCGAAGGTCTTCACCACGAGCGACTGGCCCGGGTTCGGTGCGCAAAAGAACCGTGCGCTCGCGCATGCGTCGCAGCCCTGGGTGCTGGCTATCGACGCTGACGAGCGCCTGACCCCGGCGCTGCGCGAAGAGATCCTGCGCGTGGTGAACGATCCGTCGCCGCGATGCGCGGGCTGGGACATGCCGCGCAAGTCCAGCTTCTGCGGGCAATTCATGGCGCATTCCGGGTGGTATCCCGATCGCGTGCTGCGTTTGTTCCGCCGCGAATCCGGACGGTTTTCTGACGACATCGTGCACGAGCGCGTGCTCGTCGACGGCCCGGCGGGCCAATTGCGCAACGACTTGTTGCACGCGACGTACCCGGATCTCGAGACGATGCTCGCGAAGCTCGATCGCTACTCGAGCGCATCGGCGCAGGCGATGTTCGAGCGCGGCCAACGCGCATCCCTGCTCGGCGCTGTCGTGCGCGCCAAGTGGGCCTTCATCCGCACGTACTTGCTGCGGTTGGGCTTCCTCGACGGGCGCCTCGGCTTCGTGCTCGCGCTGTCGATCGCTGAGACAACCTATTACAAGTACGTCAAGCTGTGGTTGCTCTGTCGGCGCAAAAGCGCCTCGCGCGTTTGACCATAATCGCGCCTCGCATGCACCCATGCGGGAAAGCACTGTGGACCCGATGAGCTGCACGCCGAAACTCTGCGGACCCAAATGACAC
>DATBPW010000008.1:0-11152 GCA_036561125.1 Ramlibacter sp.
TGTGGAGCATTTGCGCGCCCGACATGGGCACCAACGCCGTGCTCGACCGCTTCAAGCAGATCGAGCCGAAGATCCTCATCGCATGCGACGGCGTGACCTACGGCGGGCGCGACCACGATCGCACCGCCGTGGTCGCGCAACTGCGCGATGCGCTCCCGTCCGTGCGCCATGTCGTGCTGCTGGACAACCTGGGCCTCGACGCGGCGTCGCTGCAGCCGCATGCAGGGTTTTCGCAGGTGGTCGCGCGCGACGATGCGGCCGTGCATGCATTCGAGCCGGAATGGCTGCCGTTCGACCACCCGGTGTGGATCGTCTACTCCAGCGGCACGACCGGCCTGCCGAAGCCGATCGTCCACGGGCACGGCGGCATCCTGATCGTGATGCTCGCGCACGTCGTGCTGCACAGTGACGTCGGGTGCAGCTACGCGAAGAACAACTGGGGCGAGCGCTTCCACTGGTACAGCTCCACGGGGTGGGTGATGTGGAACGCGCAGATGGCCGGGCTGCTCAACGGCACGACCTGCTGCATCTTCGATGGCAATCCGGGCGGCACACGCGAGCGGCCCGACTGGACGACGCTGTGGCGCTTCGGCGCGGAAGTGGGCGCTACATTCTTCGGCGCCGGCGCGGCCTTCTTCGCGAATTGCATGAAAGCGGGCATCGAGCTCGCGCAATGCGGCGACCTGTCGCGCGTGCGCGCACTCGGCACGACCGGCTCGCCGCTGTCCGAGGACGTGCAGATGTGGGTCAATAGCCAGTTCGAGTCCATCGGCCGCCCGGGCATGTGGTGGTCGAACATCTCGGGCGGCACCGATTTCGCCGGCGCGTTCATCGGCGGCAATCGCGAGTTGCCGCTCGCGCCCGGCGAGATGCAGTGCCGCCTGCTCGGGTGCGCGGTGGAAGCGTGGACCGAGGACGGCCGGCCCGTGATCGACGAAGTGGGCGAACTCGTGTGCACGAAACCGATCCCTTCGATGCCGCTGTATTTCTGGAACGATCCCGGCAACCAGCGCTACCTGTCCTCGTACTTCGACACGTACCCCGGTGTGTGGCGACACGGCGACTGGCTGAAGATCACTTCGCGCGGCAGCTGCATCATCTACGGCCGCAGCGACGCGACGATCAACCGTCATGGCCTGCGGATGGGAACGAGCGAGCTATATCGAGCAGTCGAGGCGATCCCGGAGATCCTCGATTCGATGGTGGTCGACCTCGAGTACCTCGGCCGCGACAGCTGGATGCCGCTGTTCGTCGTGCTGCGCGAAGGGCAGGCGCTCGACGACGCCATGAAAGCGCGCATCAACGCCGCCATTCGCGACGCGGTGTCGCCGCGCTTCGTGCCCGACCAGATCTACGCCGTGCCGGAAATCCCGCGCACGCTCACGGGCAAGAAGCAGGAGCTGCCGGTGAAGAAATTGCTGCTGGGCCAGGCCGCGGAAAAAGTCGTCAACAAGGATGCGATGGCCAACCCCGCCGCGCTCGAATGGTTCGTGCGGCTGGCGCGCGATCGCAAAGTGGCGGGCTGACGCGGCGTCAGGCGGCGCCAGTCGTCACGGGCTTGCGGCGATTCACGAGCACGATCCCCGCAGCCACGCCGCCCAGCGCGAGCACCAGCTCCAACGTGAGGGGCTCGTGCAGCAGCGCCACCCCGAACACCAGCGCGAACACCGGTGTGAGGAAGGTGAACGAGGCCATCTGGGTGGCCGGGTAATGGCGCAGCAGCCACATCCAGGTGAGGTAGCTCGCGAACGCGCCGATGGCCGTCTGGATCGCGACCGAACTCCAGGCGTATGTCGAATAGTGCAGCGACCACGTTTCGCCCAGCGCCAACGACAGCGCCGGGGCAACGAGCGCAGTCACGCCCACCTGATAGAACAGCGTCTTCTCGGCTGACAGCGCGGCCAGCTTCGTCGCGCGGATCACGACGGTGGTCAGTCCCCACAGCGTGCCTGCGGCGAGCGCAAGCGCATCGCCGCGCAGTTGCCGCAAAGTGACCTCGCGGGTCAAGCCTTCGCCGAACGCGATCGCAACGGCGGCGAATGCGATCACCAGGCCGATCCACTGCATCCGGCCGAGGACCTCCGCGCTCGAGATGCGCGGCATCAGCAGCGCGACGATGAAAGGCGACGTGTAGAGGAACACGGTCAGGCGCGACGCCGTCGTGTCGCGCAGGCCCAGGTAGATGCAGGCGAATTCGCCCGCGAACAACAGTCCCGCGAACAGGCCGGCCTTCAACGTTCCGTCGCGATCGAACAGACGCACGCGGCGCACCGCGCACCAGATCCAGAGCAGCACGGTCGCACCGATGAAGCGCAGCGTCGCCTGCCACAGCGGCGGCACTTCAGCGACGGTGGTCTTGATCAGGAGCTGCTGCAGGCCCCAGAACAGGCAGCAGGCCAGCAGGAGGGAAACGGCGAGCGAATCGAGATGGGTTTTCCTGTCGACCATGCAAGCGATGTTAGCTTGCTACCGAGGAGATCTTCACCAGCAGCTTCTTCAGCGCGAGCTTCTCCGATGCGGCGAGCGTGCTCAGGAGCGCCGATTCATGCGCGAGCGCCCGGTCCACCAACGGCCGCACGAGGCGCCGGCCGGCAGCCGTTGCGGAAACGAGCGTGCGGCGCTGGTCGGCGGCATCGGCCTGCAGCTTCACCCAGCCCTGCTCGCTCATGCGCTGCACCAGCTTCGTCACGGTCGGCTGCTTCGACAACACCTCGTGCGCGAGCAGGCTGACGGTGAGCGGATCGCTGTCGTGCAGTGTGGCAAGCACGCGCCATTCGATCGAGCTCAGGCCCGCGGCGCGCACGTGAGCATCGAACTCCTTGTAGAGCGCATGGTTCGCTTGCCCGAGGAGGTAGCCGAGATAGCCGTTCACGAAGCGCCGGGTCGCCATGGTCAGAACGGGTGTTCCGTGTAGTAGCGCCCGCCGTGGAACAGCAGCGGCGACGCCGCTTCGCGCCAGCTGCAACGTTCGACTTCGCCGACGAAGATGACGTGGTCGCCTTCCTCATAGCGGCTGCGGTTGAAGCATTCGAAGGTCGCCGCCGCGCCTTCGAGCAGGGGCGCGCCGCCCATGCCGTCCGCGAAAGTGACGCCGGTCCAGCGGTCCGCGCCGCGCGTCGCGAAGCGCTCGGCGAGCAGCTTCTGGTCCTTCGCGAGCACGTTGATCGCATAGTGCGAGCCGGCGCGGAACACCGGCAGCGAGCCCGCCGCCTGCGCGAGGCTCCACAGCACCAGCGGCGGATCGAGCGAGACGGAGTTGAACGAATTCGCGGTCAGCCCGATCACCGTGCCGTCGGCCGTGCGCGCGGTGACGATCGTGACGCCGGTGGCGAACATGCCCAGCGCAGTGCGGAACTCCTGCGACGAGAAGCTCGGCGGCTGGGCTTTGCGCGGTGGGGTCACTTCGGGGCCGATTGCATGAATTTTCATGTATTATGGACCGGACAGGAAAGCCATGTTGCGCGAGAAGATCGAACCCCCGTGGCTCGCGGCCTTCGCCTCCGTGCTGTCGCGCTGCGGCCTGCGCGCGGGCGACACGGTCGCCGTCCTTTCGGAATCCCAAAGCCGCCCGGTCCTGGTCGAGTTGTCACGGCTCGCGGCATCCAGCATAGGCTGCCGGCTGTTCTCCATCGAGGTCCCCAGCCCGTTCGAGCCAGGGCCACCGGTCCGGTCCACCGGCGCATGCACAGCCTTGCAGCAGCTCGACCCCGTCGTGGCCGCCCTGGCGCAGTCGACGCTGGTGGTGGACTGCACCGTCGAAGGCTTGATGCATGCACCGCAGCTGCCGGCCATCCTGAAAGGCGGCGCCCGCGTGATCTACGTGAGCAACGAGCATCCGGAAGCACTTGCACGGCTTGTGCCGGATGACACGACCGAGCCGCTCGTGAAGGACCACGTGAAGCGGTTGCGCTCGGCGAAAAGCATGCGCGTGACTTCCGCGGCGGGCGCGGACCTGACGATTTCGCTCGCCGGTGCGACGTGCGGCGGCAACTGGGGCTACACCACCCGGCCGGGCACGATGACGCACTGGCCGGGCGGCCTCGCACTGGCCTTTCCTGCCGCGCATAGCGTCAATGGCACGCTGGTGCTCGCGCCGGGCGACGTCAACCTCACGTTCAAGCGCTACGTCGAGCGCGCAGTCACGCTGCGCATCGAGGATGACTTCGTCACGCGCATCGACGGCGACGGCGTCGACGCGGACCTGATGCGCAGCTACATCGGGGCCTGGGGCGACCGCGAAGCGTACGCGGTCAGCCATGTCGGCTACGGCCTGAACGCGCAGGCGCGCTGGGACAGCATGGCGCTGTACGACAAGCGCGACTTCAACGGTACCGAGCTGCGCGCGTTCGCCGGCAATTTCCTCTACAGCACCGGCGCGAATGAGGCCGCCGGCCGGTTCACACGCGGCCACTTCGACCTGCCGCTGCGCAATTGCACGATCGCGCTGGACGATCGCGTCGTCGTGGATGCCGGGAAGCTCGCCGGATGAACGCACCGAACTTCACCGTGCTCGGCGGCGGCCCGACTGTCGTCCTCCTGCACGGGATCGGCGGCGGCCATCTCGCGTTCGCACCGCAAGTCGAGACGCTGGCGTCGAGCGGTTACCGCGCGATCGCGTGGGACATGCCCGGCTACGGCCACAGCGCGCCGATCGAGCCGTACACGTTCAAGGGCTTGGCCGAAAGCTGCGTCAAGCTGATCGAAACGCTCAAGTGCGACAGCGTCACGCTCGTCGGGCACAGCATGGGCGGGATGGTGGCGCAGGAAGTGGTCGCGCGCCGCCCCGATCTCGTCAACAAGCTGGTGCTGTGCGGCACCAGCGCGTCGTTCGGCAAGCCGGACGGCGACTGGCAACAGCAATACGTCGCGCAGCGCACGGCGCCGCTCGATGCCGGCCAGACGATGGCGCAGATCGCGGAAGTGCTCGTGCCGCAAATGGTGGGGCCCGGGTCACTGCCCGAGGGCGTGAAGCTCGCCACGCACTGCATGTCGTGCGTGCCGCCGGCAACCTATCGCCGGGCGCTCGCGGCGCTGGTCACTTTCGACCGGCGCGCGAACCTGCCGCACATCGACGTGCCGACGCTGGTGATCGCGGGCGAGCACGACCGCAACGCGCCGCCGGCCATGATGAAGAAGATGGCCGGCCAGATCCCGCGCAGCACGTTCATCGAGATGCGCGGCATCGGCCACCTGCAGAACCTCGAGGCCCCCGACGACTTCGACGGGCTGCTGCTCAACTTCCTCGCCACTCCACGCGAACTGCTGCACTGATGGACACCTTGCCGAGCCTGGGATTCACGCCTGCCGTGGGCGACCTGCCGTTCACGCGCGAACAGCGCTCGCTGCTGTCGCTGGCGCACGAACTCGGCCGCACGAAGTTCGCGCCGCGCGCGGCGCAGTGGGATCGCGAAGCGAGCTTTCCGTTCGCGAACTATGAAGACCTGCGCGAGGCGGGCTTCCTCGGCCTGTGCGTCCCGCGGGCCAGCGGGGGCCTCGGCGCGGACTATGCGACCTACATGATGGTGGCCGCGGAAATCGGTCGCTTCTGTGGTGCGACCGCGCTGACGTACAACATGCACATCTGCTCCACGCTGTGGACCGGCGTGCTGGCCGACGGCATCCCGATGTCGCCTCAGCAGCGCAGCGAGCACGAGCGGCGGCGCGAAATCCATTTCGCGCGCGTCGTGAAGGAAGGCGCCGTGTACGCCCAGCCCTTCTCCGAAGGCAGCGCGGCGGCTGCAGGGCGCGCGCCATTCGGCACGACCGCGCGCAAGGTCGACGGCGGCTGGCTCGTGAACGGGCGCAAGATCTTCGCATCGCTGTCAGGTGCGGCGAACTACTACGGCGTGCTGTGCACGGAAGACAAGGGCGATGCGCATCCCGACGTCCGCGATACGCTGTACCTCGCGGTCCCGGCGACGAGCGAGGGCCTGGCGATCAGCGGCGAGTGGGATCCGCTGGGCATGCGCGGCACCGTCAGCCGCAATCTCGCGTTCAAGGACGTGTTCGTGTCCGACGACGAGCAACTCATGCCGCGCGGCGTGTACTTCAAGGGCGCGCAGACCTGGCCCGCGATGTTCTTCACGCTGTCCCCCACCTACCTCGGCATCGCGAACGCGGCTTGCGACTTCACGGTGAGCTACCTGCGCGGCGAAGTGCCGGGCGAGCCGCCGGTGAAGCGGCGCATGTACCCGACCAAGCAGGTCGCGGTGGCGCAGATGCGCATCCAGCTCGAGGCGATGAAGTCGATCTTCGTGCGTGCGATCCAGGAGGCCGCGCCCGAGCCGTCGAAGGACGTGCGCATGCGCCTGTATGCGGCGCAGTACGCCATCATGGAAGGCGCGAACGACATCTGCCGGCTGGCCATCCGCACCTGCGGCGGCCAGAGCATGATGAAGCACCTGCCGCTGGAGCGCCTGTACCGCGACAGCCGCTGCGGGTCGCTGATGCTGCCGTGGACCGCCGAACTCGTGCTCGACCGGATGGGGCGCGAAACGCTGTACGAGCCGGGCGAGAAGGACGAGTGACCGCGTCCTTGTAAGAAACGCGGCCTGCCGCGAGACTCACGGAACCGCCCAAGGGCGGGGAGGTTCCGATGGCATCCCAAACCGAAACGATTTACCGCCACCGCTTGCCGGTGCGCATCATGCATTGGATCAACGTGCTGTGCATCGTGATCCTGCTGGGCAGCGGCCTGCAGATCTTCAACGCGCACCCCGCGCTGTATTGGGGTGAGGACTCGCGCGACGCGACGCGTGTGCTGCAGATCACCCAGAAGCAGGTCGGCGCCGACTGGCGCGGCGTGACACGCATCGGCGCGCACGAGTTCGACACGAACGGCGTGCTGGGCGCGTCGCGCAACGCCGCGGGCGAGTTGCAGGCGCGCGCGTTCCCGAGCTGGGCCACGATCCCCGGTCCGCAGTGGCTCGCGATGGGCCGCGTGTGGCATTTCTTCTTTGCGTGGCTGTTCGTCGCCAATGGCTTCGCGTACGTGCTGTACACGGTCTTCAGCGGCCACCTGCGGCGTGACCTGGTGCCCACGCGATCGGAATGGCGCGGCGTCGGCCGCTCGATCCTCGACCACGTCAAGCTGAAACATCCGCACGGTGACGAGGCGAAGCGCTACAACGTGCTGCAGAACACGGCCTACCTGTCGATCGTCTTCATCGTGCTGCCGCTGATTGTCGTCGGCGGGCTCGCGATGTCGCCGATGCTCGATTCGATCGCATCGGGCTGGGTCGATTTCCTCGGCGGCCGCCAGGCCGCCCGCACGCTGCATTTCGCCGCGGCGTTCCTCATCGTCGCCTTCGTGCTGGTGCACGTGTTCGAGGTGATCGTCACGGGCCTGGTGAACAACCTGCGCTCGATGATCACCGGTTACTGGAGGGTCCCGAAATGAAGCAGCCGCCAAGCAAGCCTTTCTTCGAGCAGCGCCGCGACCGGCGCAAATTGCTGCGCGCGGCCCTGGTCGGCCTGGCCAGCGGCACGCTCGCCGGCTGCGATGCCGTGACGGGGAACGACACCGCCGTCGAAGTGCTGCGCAGCGCCGAGTCGGTCTCCCGCGGAGTGCAGCGCGCGCTCGGGCGCAAGGCGATGGCGCAGGAGTTTTCGCCCGCCCAGGCCGCGCCGGTGTTTCGCGCCAACGGCACGACGAACCCGATGGGCGACGAGTACGCGCAGATGGTCGCCGACGGATTCGCCAACTGGCGGCTGAAGGTCGACGGGTTGGTTGCCCAGCCGCTCGAGTTCACGCTGGCGCAATTGCGTGAAATGCCTGCGCGCACGCAGGTCACGCGCCACGACTGCGTCGAAGGCTGGAGTTGCATCGGCCAATGGAAAGGCGTGCGGCTGTCGCACTTGCTGCAAATGGCGCAGCCGAAGCCCGATGCGAAGTACGTGGTCTTCCATTGCCTCGACCAGATGGAAGAGGACGACGCGGACAGCATGTACTACGAGAGCGTCGACTTCGACGACGCGTTCCACGAGCAGACCATCCTCGCGTACGAGCTCAATGGCAAGCCGCTGCCGGTCGCCAATGGCGCACCGCTGCGGGCGCGCGTCGAGCGGCAGCTCGGCTACAAGCAGCCCAAGTACCTGCATCGCATCGAACTCGTCCCGGAGTTCGGCAGCATCGCCGGCGGCCGCGGCGGCTACTGGGAGGACCAGGGCTACAACTGGTACGGCGGGATCTAGGCGGCCAGCGGCGCGAGGCCGCGCTCGCGCCGCGGGTAGCCGTGGAAGTCGAACGCCATTTGCGGCTGCTCGCCGCTCACCAGCTGCGCGATCGCCTTGCCGGAGCCGGCGCCATGGGTCCAGCCCAGCGTGCCATGCCCGGCGTTCACCCACAACTTGCCGATGCGCGTGCGGCCGATGAAGGGAACGTTGTTCGGCGTCGAAGGCCGCAGGCCGGTCCAGAAGCGAGGGTTGCCGCCGTCTTCGGCAGCGCGCGTATCGCACACGCCGGGCAGCACCTGCTCGATGCGTTGCCGCAGCATCGAGCAACGTGCGCGCGCGATCGGGTTGTCGAGCGACAAGTCGAACCCCGCGAGCTCGATCGTGCCCGCGACGCGCAGCTCGTCGCCGAAGCGCGTCATCGCGATCTTCATTTCATCGTCGATGGTGCTGACGAACGGTGCGCGCCCCGGCTGCAGGATCGGGAACGTGGCGCTGTAGCCCTTGCCGGGATAGATCGGCAAGTCCACACCCACGCAGCGCAGCAGCGGCGCCGTGTACGAACCGCACGCGACGATGAAGGCATCGGCCTGCAGGCGCCGCGTCGCGCCCGTCGTGCGATCGACGGCGTGCACGGCCGCGATCTCGCCGCCTGCTTTCTCCAGGCGCTCGATGTCGTGTTCGAAAAGGAACTGCGCGCCGCGGCCGGCGCACAGCGCCGCGAGCTGCTCGGTGAACGAACGCGCATCGCCGCTCTCGTCGCTGGCGGTGTACGTGCCGCCGACGATGTTCTGCGCGAACGACTGGAGTGCCGGCTCGATGCGCAGCAGCTCGTCGCGCGAGACCACCTTGCGCTCCACGCCGTGCCGCTGCATGAGGCTGGCCGCATCCGCCGCGGCGTCGAAGGATTTGGGGTCGGTGAAGTAATGGGCGATGCCGCGCTCGAGGCGCTGGAATTCCATGCCGGTGGAGCGGACGATGTCCTTGAGCGCCGCATGGCTGTACGCACCCAGCGCCACGAGCTGGCGCACGTTGCGCTCGAACGCCGCGTCGTTGCAGTTGGCGAGGAACTGCAGCCCCCAGCGCCATTGCTGCCAATCGAGCTGCGGGCGGAACAGCAGCGGCGCGTCGTTGCGGAACATCCACTTGAGCAGCTTCAGCGGCGCCGAGCGCGTGGCCCACGGCTCGCAGTAGCTCACGGAGATCTGGCCCGCATTGCCGAAGCTGGTTTCGCGCGCGGCGGCCGGCTGCCGGTCGACCACCACGACTTCGTGGCCGCGCTCGAGCAGGTGCCAGGCGGTGCTGGTGCCGATGATGCCGGCGCCGAGGACAAGGATTCGCATGGTGCGAAGTGTCTCCCACCTTGCGTCCGGGTGAAAAGCAAAATTAAACTCGCGCGCGAAACATCAACGCAACTAATGGACGCGTCATGAGCAGCTTCGACCCCGCCGCCCTCGAATGCCTGGCCGCGATCGTCGAGGAAGGCGGCTTCGAGCGCGCCGCGCAGCGGCTGTCGATCACGCAGTCGGCGGTGTCGCAGCGCCTGCGCTCGCTCGAAGCGCAGGTCGGCACCGTGCTCGTGGTGCGCAGCCGCCCGTTGCGCGCGACCGCGGCGGGCCGGCTGCTCCTGAAGCACACCAAGCAGCTGCGCCTGCTGCGTGCCGACCTCGACCGCGACTTGAAGGAGCTCGCGCCAAGTTCGGCCGGCGGCGCGCGCGACGACGAAAGAGTGTCCATCGCAATCAACGCCGACAGCATTGCGACGTGGGCCTTGCCGGCGCTCGGCGACCTCGTGCTGCAGGGCCTGCCCTTCGAGATCATTGCCGACGACCAGGACTTCACGCAGGAGTGGCTGCGCGAAGGCTCCGTCCTCGGCTGCGTGACCACGCTCAAGCAGGCGCTGCGCGGCTGCCGGATGGTGCCGCTCGGCGCGATGGGTTACGTCGCGATCGCGCAGCCGCGGTACGCACGCGAACACCTGCCGCGCGGGCTGGGCCCGCACAATTTCCGCGAGGTCACGTTCATCGCGTTCAACCGCAAGGACGACATGCAGGCCGATTTTGTCGCGAAGGCGTGCGGGCTGAAGCGCGTGTCGCTGAACCAGGTGTTCGTGCCCAGCTCCGAAGGCCAGGTGCGCGCCGTGCTCTCAGGCTGGGGCGTCAGTGTCGTGCCCGAATTGCTCGTGCGCGGGCTCGTGCAACAGGGGCAGCTCGTGGAAGTCGGCAACGGGCACCGGATGCACGTGCAGCTGTTCTGGCACTGCTGGAACCTCGAGAGCGAAGTGCTCGATGCGTTGACTGCGGCGGTCACGGGCGCCGCGCGCGCGGCGCTAGGGCCCGCGGCGTGAACGGTCAGTCGCGCGCGAGCAGCGTCTCGCGCAGCGCCTGCGCCTTCGACTCGTCGAAAGCGCCTTCGGCGCGGGCGAGCACGTGGCCGTCGTGGTCGACGACCAGCACCGTCGCGTGCTCGGTGCCGGACACGCCGGCCGCGCGCGCGAAGGCTTCGCGATTCGTGAACACCGGGACGAGGCGGGCCCGCTCGGCTTGCTGCGGATAGCGGGCGAGCAGTTTCCTTTCGACTTCACTGCGAGCGGTGTCGCTGCCGGGGTCGTTGACGACCGAGAGGCGGAACCACGGGATCGCGGAATTCGCATCGAGGTTCATGCCGTGGATCCAGCTTTGCACTTCGTCGCGCTGGTGCCGCGTGTAGGCCACGAGCGCCAGTGAGCGTTCGGCCGGCAACTGGCCGGGGAGCACGAGCGGTTGCTGGTCGAGTCGCTTGGCCGTGAACGACGGCAAGCGGCCCATCAGGTTCGTCTCGTCAGGGGAGGCAAGGGCCAGGCCCAGAGCAACGCCGGCTGCCGCGAGCCACGCGAAGGTCGGGGTCCAGCTTGTTCTTTTCATCGTGGCCTCCATACGCGAGTCAGTGTTCCACAGGGCCACATCGGGCATCGCATCGCGCATGTAAAGACCTCGCGGCA
>DATBPW010000009.1:0-2352 GCA_036561125.1 Ramlibacter sp.
CTCGTCCGGCTTGTTGCTGGGGACCATGTGCGTCGTCGCGATCTCGCGGTACGCCCACGCGGGCGAGCCGAGCGCGCGCATGGCCGAGCGCGAGATCGCGCCCAGCACCGCGTCGGCCTCGGCGACGCTCGCGCGGATGTAGGTGCGCTGGAACGGGTAGTCCTCGATCGGCCGCGCGAGATACACGGCGTCGGTGAACGTGCGCGCCGGCTGCGGCGTGCGGCGCACCGCGACGAAGGCTTCCTCTTCGGGCGAATCGAACTTGCGTGCTTTCGCGGGCAGCAGCCAGCTCTCGTTGACCGACGCCCCAGGCCGCGCGGCACCGGCGCCGATCACGCTGGCGATGCTGTCGCCGCTTTTCTCGGGCATGAACGCATCGAGCAGCACGAGGTGCTTCACGCGATCGCCGATGTGTTCGAGCGCGCCGCTCACGACGAAGCCGCCGTACGAGAACCCGAGCAGCACGATGCCCTGCAAGTCCTCGTACAGCACGAGGTTCACCACGTCGCGCACGTGCGTGTCGAGACCGACGAGCGGCGACGCGAGATGCGCGCGATCGCCGATGCCCGTGAGCGACGGCGTGAACACCTCGTGCCCTTGCGCTTGCAGGATGCGGCGCACGGGGCGCCACGCGAACGCGCCGGTCCAGGCGCCGTGGACGAGGACGAAAGTCGCCATGCCGCGAAGGGTAGCTCGTTCGGCCGTGGTCCGGAAGAGACATGGGACTGACCTCGGCCTGACCTGGCCGGTGAATCTCCGCGCGGAAGCCGTGCGAATTGATCCTGCTCAATCGGCCGAACGAGCTGCCTTCCGATAGTGAACGCAATCCACTGTGAGGAGCGGCGGCATGAAACGGCTCAGTGACTGGAAATTTGCGGCAGCGCTTGTCGTGGCGCTCGTGGCCGGCGTGGCCAGCCCGCGCGCCCAGGCTATTCCCATCTTCGCGCGGCAGACGGGGCAGAACTGCGTCGCATGCCATGCCGGCGGGCAGTTCCCCGAACTGACGCCCTATGGCCGGCTGTTCAAGATCACCGGCTACACGATCGGGCAGCGCACCGTTCCCCTGGCGGCGATGGTGGTGGCGAGCCGTTCGAGCGTCGCGAACACCAGCAAGAGCGACGATCCCGCCGCCGATTTCCAGAAGAACGGCGAGGCGATCGTCGCGGTCGCTAGCGTGTTCCTCGGCGGCAAGGTCACCGACAACATCGGCGCGTTCGCGCAAATCACGCACGACCCGTACGCGACCCAGGATGCGAGCGGCGCGTTCCATGGCCACAGTTCCGCCGACAACATCGACCTGCGGTTCGCGGACCGCTACATCGACACCTCGCGCGACCTGATCTTCGGGCTGTCGGTCAACAACAACCCGTCCGTGACCGATCCATGGAATACCGCCGCGGCGTGGATGCAGTACGTCCCCGTGCCGAGCCCGACCAGCAGCGCTTTCATCGACGGCGCGGCGCCTTACCCCGGCTTCGCCGCGGGCGGCAACATCGCCGGCGTGACCGCGTATGCGTTCTGGAACCGCACCTGGTACGCGGAGCTGGGCGCTTACTCGTCGTCGCGTGGCGCGCTGTCGTTCATGCATGCGGGCCTGCATCCCGACGAGCTCACGAAACTGCGCGGGCTCAATCCGTACTGGCGCGTCGCGTGGAACCGCGAGTGGGGCCCGCACGCGCTGATGCTCGGCACCTCGGGGATGTCGGCGCAGATCTACGATGACCCGACCGCCGCCGATTCGTCGATGATCCATCGCTGGCGCGACCTGATGTTCGACATGCAGTACCAGTACCTGCTGGACCCGCACTCGTTCACGGCGCAGCTCGCGTACCAGCATAGCCGCCACATTTATCCGGATGCCCTCGCGGGCGCGCCGTCGATCTTCGTGGATGCATCGGGCAACCCGCTGGCCAATTCGAATTCCGCGGACACGACGAACCTGCTGCGGGGCAAGGCCACGTACGTGTACCAGGCGAAGTACGGCGGCAGCGTCGGCTTCTTCGACTTGCGCGGCACGACGAACACCGCGAACCAGACGTCCGGCTACAGCCCCGACACGCTCGCGATCGCCACCGACCCGTCCCTCGCCGCGCCGTCCGCGCGCGTGTTCGGCAACCTTTCGGGCAACCCGGGCACGCGCGGCTACACCCTCGAAGCATTCTGGACGCCGGTGCAGTACGTGCGCGTCGGCGCGCAGTACACGATCTACACGCGCTTCAACGGCGCGGCCACCAACTACGACGGGTTCGGCCGGAACGCGCGCGACAACAACTCGCTGTTCCTTTATGTGTGGGCCGCTTACTGAACCGCGCAGGAGACCGACATGAAGCTTGCACATTTCACCCTGGCCGC
>DATBPW010000010.1:0-1575 GCA_036561125.1 Ramlibacter sp.
CGCTGCAAGGGCAACCCCAGCACTCGCCGCGCGCGAGCCGGGCACAAGAGGAAACGCCATGCCACGGATTCCCGTGCCTTACGCGGCTGCGGACATCTCCGCCGTCGCGAAGACGATCAAGGGCGCGCTCGATGCGCGCCACGCCTCGCACCAGCCGCCGCCGTCGCACGTCGAGCTGCTGAACCTGCTTTCGCGCGCCACCGGCGTGCGCAACTTCCAGGCGCTCAAGGCGGGCGCCGCTCGCGTGCCGGCACCGGCCGTCGTGGCGGAGCCCGCTGCAGTGGAACTTTCGGCCACAGCGCGGAAGGCGCTGATGCAGTTCGACGCAGCAGGTCGGCTCGTGCGGTTGCCCAACAAGTTCTCCGTGCAGCAGATGGCGATGTGGGTGCTCTGGACGCGGTTCGCGTCGCGCCGCGACTACACCGAGAAGGAAGTCAACGCGATCCTCAATGCGCAGCACACGTTCGGCGATCCCGCGACGCTGCGCCGCGAGCTGGTGAACATGAAGCTGCTCGGGCGCGAGAGCGACTGCAGCCGCTACTGGAAAGAGCCGCGCCGGCCCGATGGCGACACGCGTGCGTTCCTGCAGGCGTGGCGGGCGAAGTTCCGCGACTGATCCGGCCCCGGGGCTTGCCCGCTGGACAAGTCGCGGCACTGTGCCGATCATGTCCGGCGATGAACTCGCATCCCAACTTCGCGACGCGCCGCCGGCTCGTCGCCGGCATCGCGGCCGCCTGCGCCGCGCCCTGGGTCCGCAACGCGCACGCCGCGGGCGGGGAAATCCTGCTCGGCCAGTTCGCGGCGCAAACGGGGCCCGCGGCCGAATTGGGCAAGCGCATGCAACTCGGGATGGAAGCGTGTTTTCGCGCGGCGAACGCGGCGGGCGGCGTCGCCGGCCGCCCGATCAAGCTCGTGGCGCGCGACGACGGCTACGAGCCCGACCGCGCGCTCGCGGCCGCGAAGTCGCTGATCGAGGAAGACAAGGTGTTCGCGCTGATCGGCTCGGTGGGCACGCCGACGAACCTCGCGGCCCTGCCGGTGATCACGAAGGCGAACATTCCGCTGGTCGGTCCGTTCACGGGCGCGCAGGCGCTGCGCGAGCCCCTGCACCGCAACCTGTTCCACGTGCGCGCGAGCTATTTCGACGAGACCGAGCGGATCGTGCAGCACCTCACGACGATCGGCGTGCAGCGCATCGGCGTGTTCTACCAGAACGACGCCTACGGCAAGGCCGGGCTCGAAGGCGTCGTGCGCGCGTTGACCCGCCGCAACATGAAGCCGGCGCTCACGACGACCGTCGAGCGCAACACGGTGGACGTCACGAAAGCGATGGCCGACATCATGAAGGCGATGCCCGAGGCCGTGGTGCAGATCAGCGCGTACAAGTCCTGTGCGGCCCTGATCAGGCAGTCGCGGGCCAAGGGCTACGCGGGGCAGTTCTTCAACGTGAGCTTCGTGGGATCGAAGGCGCTGGCCGACGAACTCGGTGACGTGGGCATCGGCGTGAGCGTCTCGCAGGTGGTGCCGTTCCCGTACGTGCCCTTGACCGCGGTGGTGCGCGAGTACCAGCAGCGC
>DATBPW010000011.1:0-4274 GCA_036561125.1 Ramlibacter sp.
TTCGCGGCGACGCCGGACGATCCCAGGGCGCGCAGCGCGGTCGGCAAATCCGGATAGCGCCACAAACTCTCGACGTCGTCGATGTCGACGGGCCGGAGTCCCGCGCTCTCGACGAGCGCCGTCAATGCTGCCTTGTCCGACAGCGCGAACGGCCCCGGCGCGCCGGGCGGCGGGGGCGGCAGCAGCGGCTTGAGCGCAGCGACGATCGCGGCGGCCTGCATGCCTTCGGGCGGGCCCCACACCATGATGGCGACGTGCCCCGACGGCTTGCAGATGCGGCGCGCTTCCTGGAGCGCCACGCGCGGGTTGCCCGCGTACTGGAACGAGTTGAAGCCGGTCACCAGGTCGAACGACTGGCTCTCGAACGGCAGCTCCTCGATGTCGCCCTTGCGGAAGTGGCCGTCGGGCACGCGCTCGCTCGCGATCTCCAGCAAGCTTTCGGACGCGTCCAGGCCCGTCACATGCGCGCCGCGGCTAGCCGCGGTCATCGCCGCCAGTCCCGCGCCGCAGCCCACGTCGCAGTACCACTGGCCGCGCGAAAGGCCCGCGCGGTCGAACACTGCCTCGTAGGAATTGGCCACCAGCGGCTCCTGCAGCTCGGCCCAGTCGCGGTCGTTCGTGCCCCACAACTTGCCGTTGATTTCGCCGGTCCTCGCCTTCGCACTCGTTTCCATCGCGAACTCCTTGGGGATGGATGCGCGGGCCATGATCCGCCGCGGCCGAGGGCGTGTCACCTCGCGCTTGTGCCTACGACGATGGTTCGTCTTCGCGGCGGCTATGTGCCCTTCAGCACGACCGTGAATACCGCGCCCTTGCCGGCTTCCGACTCCGCCTGCACCCGGCCGCCATGCTTCTCCACGATGCGGCGCACGTTGGCCAGGCCCATCCCGGTGCCTTCGAACTCCTTGGCGCTGTGCAGCCGCTCGAACGGGTTGAACAGGCGCGACGCATGCTCCATGTCGAAGCCCACGCCGTTGTCGCGCACGCGGATCGCCTGCTCGTTGAAAGGCTGCCTTTCCACTTCGATCGAGATCGCGGGCTGCGGCTGCGTGCGCGAGTACTTCACGGCGTTCGAGAACAGGTTGATGAACGCCAGCAGCAGCAGCGCGCGATCGCCGGGCACGACGGGCAGGGGCTCGATGGCCCACCGCACGGCGCCGGCTTGCGTGTTGGCGGTGACCGTGTTGCGCGCCTCCTCGACGACTTCGGCCAGGTCCACCGGCGTGGTGTCCAGCGTCGCCTGGCCGAGCCGCGCGAATTCGAGCAGCGCCTTGATCATCGTGCGCGCGGTGATCGCCGCCGACTGGATCTTCTGCAGGTGCTGCGCGCTGTCCGGCGCCATGTCCTGCGACTTGCCCTGCATCACCTGCGCGAAGGCCGAGATCGTCATGATCGGCTGCTGCAAATCGTGCGCGAGGCTCGCGGCGAAAGCCTCGAGGTCGCGGTTGGCCATGCGCAGCTCACGCAGCGCGCTCTCGAGCGAGTCGAGCGACTGCTTCAGCGCGACGAGGTTGCGCACGCGCAGCAGCAGCTCGGTGCGGTCGATCGGCTTGGTGAGGAAGTCGCGCACGCCGGCGGCGAGGCCGCGCAGCCGCGCGTCGCGGTCGTCCAGTGCCGTCACCACGATCACCGGAACGTGCGGTGCGCGGTCCTTCAGGTGGGCGAGGAACTCGAAGCCGTCCATCACCGGCATCATCAGGTCGAGCAGGATCAGGTCCGGCTCGAGGCGTTCGATGGCGTCGAGCGCGATGCGCGGGTCGGCGAACGTGTGGACGAAGTAGGGCTCGGCCTGCAGGTAGGCCTTGAGCAGCCTCAGGTTGGCTTCCTTGTCGTCGACGGCGACGATGGTCGCCAGCGCTTCGCTCATGTCGCCGCCCTGCGTCCCGGTGCGGGCAGCACCTTCGCGACTTCGTGCAGGAACTCCTTGTAGCGGATGGGCTTGGCCACGTAGCCGTCGCAGCCCGCGGCGCGGATGCGCTCTTCGTCGCCGCTCATCGCAAGCGCCGTCACGGCGATCACCGGCATGTCGCGCGTCGCCGCGTCCGACTTCAGCACGCGCGTGGCCGCCAGGCCGTCGAGGCCGGGCAGTTGCATGTCCATCAGGACCAGCGCCGGCCGCTGCGCGCGCGCGATCTCGATCGCTTCTTCCGCGCTCCATGCCTGCAGCACGTCGTAGCCTTCCCGGCGCAGGAGCATCGCGACCAGCTTCATGTTCGCGGGCGTGTCCTCGACGACGAGCACGGTGGCGGTCAAGTCGCCGCCTTCTCGCCGGGTGCGAGCGCGCGATGCACTTCGTCGACGAACCGGTTGCGCACTTCGTCGGGATGCGACGAGAAGCCCGCGTCCTGCAACGCCGCCAGCATCTCGTCGCGCGAGAACGGCTTTTGCAGCACCGCCGAGGCGCCGAGCGCGAAGCCTTTCGGCGCGTCGGCGACGATCGAGACGATCACCACCGGTGTCGTGCCGAGCGCGCTGTCCGACTTGCGGAACTGCGACAGCAGGTCCCAGCCGTCCATGTCGGGCAGCAGCAGGTCGAGGATGATCAGCTGCGGCTGCGCCGCCGCCAGCCAGTCGAGCGCCGCATGCGCAGTGGCCCTGTGCACGACTTCGAAGCCTTCGGGTTCGAGCTGCAGGCGGATCAGCTCCGCGGCGTAATCGTTGTCTTCGATGACCAGCGCGATCGCCTCCGATTGGTCCGTCGGCCACGACGACGATGGCGCGCTGTTGCGCTCGATGGCGGACGAACCGTCCGCCTCCTGCCAGGGCAGCCACACGAAGAATTGCGTGCCCTGGCCGGGCGAGCTCGACAGGGCGACGGTGCCGCCGGCCAGACGAGCGAGCTGGTCGATCAACACGAGGCCGAGGCCGGTGCCTTCGGCTTCCTTCGACAGCGACGAATCGACCTGCGAGAACATCGTGAACAGGCGCGCCGCGTCTTCGGGCGCGATGCCGATGCCGTCGTCCTCCACCAGGATTTCGAGGAAGTGGTCGGTGGACACTTGCGGCATCGGCATGCGCACCTGCGTCAGGCCCGCCGCGCCCCAGTCCCTCACATCGCCCGCGCGCACGCGGCGCACGTGAAGCGTCACGCGCCCGCCGGTGTTGGAGAACTTCACCGCGTTGGAGAGCAAGTTGTAGACGATCTGCTTGGTCTTGCGCGCGTCGAGCATCAGCGGCAGCCGCGCATCGACGACGTCCACCACGAGCTGCACGCGGCGCACGACGGCGCGCTCGCGCACGATGGAGATGCACTGCTCGAAGAGCGGCGCGACGTCCACCGGTTCGAGGTCCAGCGTCATCTTGCCGGCCTCGATCTTCGACAGGTCGAGGATGTCGTTGATCAGCGCGAGCAGGTGCTGCCCGCTCGCGTGAATGTCGGTGACGTACTCGCGCTGTTCGGGCTGCATGGGGCCGACCACGCCGTCCTTGAGCACTTCCGAGAAGCCGATGATCGCGTTGAGCGGCGTGCGCAGCTCGTGCGACATGTTGGCGACGAACTCCGACTTGAGGCGGCTCGCGTCGGCGAGCTGGCCGTTCTTTTCGGCGAGCAGGCGGTTCGTCTGCGCCAGGCGCGCGTAGAGCGAGCCGTTTTCCATCAGCAGCACGGCCAGCACGAAGCCGCTGGCGAGCAGGCCGTACACGCGGCCGGCGTACCAGCCCACGTCGAAACGTGCATGGTTGAGCACCGCTGCCAGCGCGGTGTCGGCGGCCCACACGCACAGCACCACCATCAGCCACTGGTCGAGCACGGTATGCGGGCGGCGGCGCCACAGCACGCCGAGCGCGGCGAGCCCCATCACCCACACGATCGCGGCGACGACCACCTTGCCGGGGGCATCGCTGTCGCCGGCCATGATCGGCGGCAGCAAATCGGACGGCACCGTCGCGAGCAGCACCAGCAGCAACGCGGACACGGCGCCGAGCGCGAGGCTGGCAAGGATGCCTTCTGCCGGGCTGCCGGTGGCGGTGCGATACGACGACGGCGCGCACAGCGCATACGCGAGCACGAACACGGGGAAGCCGCCGTGCCACAGGAAGTAGAGCCACGCGGTGGTCTGCGGGCCGCCGCCGATCGCGCCGCGCGGCGCGAACAGGCCGGGGAAACTCAGGGCATGCGCCGTGCCCATGACGGCGGCGAACACGTAGCCGGCCGCCAGCAGCAGCAGCGCGTTGCCGCGCAGGATGCGGTACTGGCCGAGCAGCAGGATCGCAGTGACCAGGTCGAAGACGACCATGGCCGATTGGTAGGAGGGCAGGAAACCGGGCTCGGGCGC
>DATBPW010000012.1:0-6108 GCA_036561125.1 Ramlibacter sp.
CGTCCTGCACGCCGAACTCCTCGACCTTCGCGACGTCGGGCACTCGCAGCAGTTGCTGGCGCACGTCGTCGGCGAAGTCCTTCAGCTCCGCGTAGCTGTAGCCGTCGGACTCCAGCGCGTAGATCACGCCGTACACGTCGCCGAAGTCGTCGTTGAAGAACGGCCCCTGCACGCCCGGCGGCAGCGTGTAGCGCATGTCGCCGATGTCCTTGCGCACCGTGTACCAGACGTTGGCGACGTCGCCGGGCTTCGAGTTGTCCTTGATCTGGAAGATGATCTGCGACTCGCCGGGCTTCGAGTAGCTGCGGATCTTGTCGGCATACGGCGCCTGCTGCAGCGTGCGTTCGAGCTTGTCGGTGACTTGCTCGGCGACTTGCTGTGCCGTCGCGCCCGGCCAGTACGTGCGCACCACCATCGCGCGGAAGGTGAACGGCGGATCCTCGTCCTGCCCGAGCTGGAAGTACGCGGCGAAGCCGAGCACCATCAGCACCACCATCAGGTAGCGCGTGAGCGCCGGATGGTCCAGCGCCCACTTGGAAAGGTTGAACTTCTGCTTCGGCGCAGCGGCTTGCGTCATCGCCGGCTCACTTCGCGATGGTCTTGACCGCGTCCTGCGCGACCGTGGTCGCCGGCGCCGCGGAGCGCTCGCGCCAGATCGCGACCTTCTGGCCGGGCGAGAGCACGTGCACGCCCGCCGCGACGACGACCATGCCCGGTGCCAGGCCCGCCGCGATCACCGCATCGTTGCCGTCGGCGGTGGCGACCTGCACCGGTTGCGACTTCACCGTCATCGTCTGCTTGTCCAGCACCCACACGGCGGTGCCGTTGCCTTCCTGCCGCAAGGCGCTTGTCGGCAACTTGATCACGGGCGCTCCGGCCATGCTGAGCGACTTCGGCGAGACGTACACGGTCGCGCCGAGCGAAATCGATGCGTCGTCGATCGCGACCTTCACGGGATAAGTGCGAGTCACCGGGTCGGCACTGGCCGCCACTTCGCGCACCTTGCCATCGAGCTGCCTGTTCGCGGACCACACGCGCACCGACACGTCGGAGCCTTTCTTGATCGCGGCGACCTTGTCTTCGGGCACGGAGAACACGACGTCGCGCGGCCCGTCTTGCGCGATGCGCACCACAGGTTGCCCCGCCGCGACCACCTGCCCCGGCTCGGCCTGGGTCGCCGTGATCACGCCCGGCGCATCAGCGACGAGATTGGTGTACGCGGCCTGGTTGCCTTGCGTCGCGAGCTGCGCCTGTGCCTGCTCGAGTTGCGCCTGCGCGGCCTTCAGCGTGGTCTCGCGTTTTTCCAGCTCCGCACCGCTGATGAAGTTCTGTTCGCGCAGTGCGTTGTAGCGCTTGAAGTCGGCGGCCGCGAGGTCGCGATTCGTGAGCGCCGCGTTCACTTGCGCGCGCGCGGCTTCGGCCGCGAGCTGGTAGTCGCGCGGGTCGAGCTGTGCGAGCACGTCGCCCGCCTTCACGCGTTGCCCGATCTCCGCCTGGCGCCGCACGATCTTGCCCGCCACGCGAAAGCCCAGCTGCGATTCGATGCGCGGCCGCACGTCGCCGGCGAATTCGTGCGTCGACTCGAACGCGTCGAGGCCCACGGTCATCACCTTCACCGAGCGGATCGGTTCGGGCGCGGCGTCGGGGCGGGAACAGCCGGCCAGCGCGAGGGCGAGGCCGGCAGCGAGCGACAAACGGGCGGCGGGGGACATGCGTCGTCTCCGGGAGGAAATGGCAGCGGCAGCTGATTACTGACTGACTGGTTAGTAATCTAGGGGAATGGCAGAGCCTTGTCAAGCGACAATCCGCCCCCAATGCCCGCCGAGCTGAGCCCCGCCGACGACCGCGCCATGCTCGCGCTGCTCAAGCGCGTGTCGCGTTCGTTCTACCTGTCGGTGCGCGTGCTGCCTGCAGGCCTGCGCCGGCCCATTGCCGTGGGTTACCTGCTCGCGCGCACGAGCGACTCGATCGCCGACGCGCCGGGCCTGGACTCGTCGCTGCGCCTGCTGATGCTGCAGCAGTTTGACGACGACGTGCAGGGCCGCTGCCCGCCTTCGCCCATCCCGGCGCCGCAGGACATGGAAGACGGCGAAGCGCAACTGCTTGCCGCGTTCGTGGACTGCGTGGCGTGGCTCGATGCGCTCGCACCCGACGATCGCGCCGACGTGATGACGGTGCTGCGTCACATCACGCACGGCCAGACGCTCGACGTCGAACGCTTCGGCGACGCGTCGCCCTACGCGGCGCGCGCGCTGACCAAGGACGAAGAACTGGACCAGTACACGTACCTCGTCGCGGGTTGCGTCGGCGAGTTCTGGACGAACGTGGGCCTGCGCCACGTCAAGGATTTCTCGACGTTGCCGCGCGAGGAACTGCTCGACCTCGGCCGTCGCTACGGCCAGGCCCTGCAGTTGATCAACATCCTGCGCGACGCCGGTGCGGACCTCGCGCACGGCCGCCGCTACTTGCCCGACGCGTCGCGCACGCAGCCGTGGATCGCCAGGGCGCGCGGCGGCCTCGAATGCGGCCTGCGCTATGCGCTGTCGCTGCGCGACGCGCGCGTACGCGTCGCCACCGCGTTGCCCGCACTGATCGGCGCGCGCACGCTGTCGCTCATGCGCGATGCGCCCGTCGCGAGCGGCGTGAAAATGCCGCGGCGCGACGTGCGCAGCCTGCTCGCGCGCATCGCGCTGTCCCTCGGCAGCCGGCCGCAGCTCGAGTTCGAATTCGTGCGCGCCACGGTCGGATGGGACAATCGGCCGCGATGACACCGCAGCAGTACGTCCAGGACAAGGCCGCCGCGTCGGGCAGCAGCTTCTATTACGCGTTCCTGTTCCTGCCCCGCCCGCGCCGCGCCGCGATCACGGCGTTCTACGCGTTCTGCCGCGAAGTCGACGACGTGGTCGACGAAGTGTCGGACCCCGGCATCGCGCGCACCAAGCTCGCGTGGTGGCAAAGCGAAGTCGCGAAGTCGTTCCGCGGCCAGCCGGAGCATCCCGTGATGCGGGCATTGATGCCCTGCGCGCAGGAATTCGGCATCGAGGAGCGGCAACTCCACGCCGTGATCGAGGGCTGCGAGATGGATTTGCAGCAGACGCGCTACCTCGACTTCGCCGCGCTCGAACGCTATTGCCACCTCGTGGCGGGCATCGTCGGCGAAGTGTCGGCGCGGATCTTCGGGCAGACGAACGCGGCCACGACGCAGTACGCGCACAAGCTGGGCCTGGCGTTCCAGCTGACGAACATCATCCGCGACGTCGGCGAGGATGCGCGGCGCGGTCGCATCTACCTGCCGGTGAGCGAGCTTCAGCAGTTCGACGTGAAGGCCAGCGAGATCCTCGAGCGGCGCTACTCCGACCGGTTCAAGGCATTGATGCAGTTCCAGGCGCAGCGGGCGCAGCGCTACTACGACGAGGCACTGGCGCTCCTGCCCGCCGAGGACCGCCGCGCGCAAAAGCCGGGGCTGATGATGGCGAGCATCTACCGCACGCTGCTGCGCGAGATCGAAGCCGACGGCTTCCGCGTTCTGCACCAGCGCGTGAGCCTCACGCCCGTGCGCAAGCTCTGGCTGGCGTGGAAGGTGCAGGCGCTGGGGCGCCTCTAGCCTTCCTGCAGCAGCTCGCAGAGTTCGGTCAGCGTCGAAATCGTGACGTGCGGCTGTTGTTCGTGCGGCCACAAATGGTCCGCACGGTTCATCCATGCCGCCTGCATGCCGGCGTTCATCGCGCCGAGCGCATCCAGCGTCGCGTCGTCGCCCACGTGCAGCACGTCTTCCGGCATGACGTCGACCGCGCCCGCGGCCGCGTGGAAGATCCGCGGGTCGGGCTTGCCCACGCCGAATTCGCGCGCGGAGATCGCGGCGCGAAAGAACGAGTCGATCCCGATGCGACCGAGATCCGCATTGCCATTCGAGACGCTCACGAGCGGAAAGCGCGTGGCCAGGTATTCGAGCGCGGGGCGCGCGTCCTCGAACAGGTCGACGCGCTGGCGCTCCGTGAAGAAGACGTCGAAGGCCTTGTCGGCCAGCAGCGGGTTCTCGCCCGCGCGGTACAGCGCGAGCCGGATGGACTCACGGCGCACCGCGCTCAGGTCGTGCTTCAGCTCCGGCCGGTTGGTCGCCATGTAGTCGCGGATGTCGCGCAGCGCCCCGGGGCTGGAAAACAGCGCCGCGGTCATCGGCGCGTTGTCCACCAGCCATTCGTGCAGCACCTTTTCGGCGCGTTCGACGGTGGGCCAGATCGGCCACAGGGTGTCGTCCAGGTCGAGGCTGATCGCCCTGATGCGGGAAGTCTCGAGCATTCAGTGAGAATAACGCATGACCTGCGCGATCCTCTGGTGCAACCTGGGCACGCCCGACGAGCCCACGCCGGCCGCGGTGCGGCGCTATCTCGCGGAGTTCCTCGCCGACCGGCGCGTGGTGGAGATCCCGCGCGCCGCGTGGCTGCCGCTGCTGTATGGCGTGATCCTGCCGCTGCGCTCGTCGAAATCCGCCGCGAAGTACGCGAGCATCTGGACGCCCGATGGCTCGCCGCTCGCCGTGTGGACGCAAAAGCAGGCGAAGCTGCTGCAAGGCTGGCTCGGCGAACGCGCGCTGCCCGTGAAAGTGAGGCACGCGATGCGCTACGGCAAGCCGTCGATCGCCTCGCAGCTCGATGCGTTCATGGACGCTGGCGTGAAGCGGGTGCTCGTGATGACGGCCTACCCGCAGTACTCGGGGACGACGACCGCCAGCGTGATCGACGCCGTGACGCAGTGGTCGCAGAAGCAGCGCGTGATTCCCGAACTGCGTTTCGTGAACACCTACCACGACGAGCCGGGCTACATCGACGCCGTCGTGCGCCGCATCGAGAGCTACTGGCGCGAACACTTCCCGCCCGATCACCTCGTCATGAGCTTTCACGGCGTGCCCGAGCGCATCGTGAAGCTCGGCGATCCCTATCGCGACCAGTGCCTCGAGAGCGCACGGCGCATTGCCGGACGGCTCGGCCTGGAACCGCAGAAGCTCACGGTGAGCTTCCAGTCGCGATTCGGCCGCGCACGGTGGCTCGAGCCGTCGACCGAACACACGCTGCGCGCACTCGGCAAGCGCGGGACGAAGCGCGTGGACGTCGTGTGCCCCGGTTTCACGTCGGACTGCCTCGAGACGCTCGAGGAGATCGCGATGGAGGGCCGCCAGACCTTCCTCGCCGCCGGTGGCAAGGACTTCCGCTACATCCCCTGCGTCAACGCCGATTCCGCGTGGATCACGGGGCTGTGCTCGATCGCGACGAAGCACCTCGCGGGCTGGACCTGACCGCGTCGGCCGCGTCGATGAACGACGTGACGAGGTCGAGCTGCTCCGGCACGTTCAGCGCCGGCGCGTGGCCGCAACCCGGGATCTCGACGATGCGCACGAGCCCGCGCGGGCCCGGGCCGCGCCGCATCATCTCGTCGGTCGCGTCGCGCAGGACGAGATCCGATTCGGCGCCGCGCAGGCACAGCACGGGGATGTCGATGCGGTCGTAGTGCGCCCAGGTCTCGTAGTCGTTCGGATGGTCGGTGAACTGCCGGACCATCGCGGGGTCGTAATGCGGCGTGACGCGGCCATCGGGCAAGCGGCGCGCGGAGGTTTCCGCAAGCCGGCGCCACTGCGCATCGGACAGCCAACCGAAGGGCTTGTACACCTGCCTAAAGAACGCTTCGAGTTCGGCCATCGTCGCGAATGAAGGCGGGTTGCCCGCGTACGCGCGGATGCGCGCGAGCGCGGGCTCGGCGAGGCGCGGCGCGTTGTCGTTGAGCACGAGGCTCTTGATGCGGCCTTTGAGGCGCGGCTCGAAGATGCCGCCGGCGCCGACGGTGCCGATCGCACCGCCCATCGACGTGCCGACCCAATGCGCGGCGTCGATGCGCAGCGCATCGAGCAGTGCCACCGCGAGCTTCGCGTAGAACTCGAGGGTGTACTCGTTGTGCGGATCGGGGCTCCATTGGCTGAAGCCGCGGCCGATCGTGTCGGGGCAGATCACCCGATAGCGCGAAGCGAGGTGCTCCGCCATCTCGTCGAAGTCGCGCCCGGTGCGAGCGAGCCCGTGCCACGCGATCACGGTGCGTGCGTGCTGTGCACCCCATTCG
>DATBPW010000013.1:0-4438 GCA_036561125.1 Ramlibacter sp.
GAGATGCTCGGCATCCTCGCACTGGAAAGCCATCGCCACGAATGCATGGTGATCGGCGAGGACCTTGGCAACGTCGCACCGCGCATGCGCGAGGCGATGGCCGCACATGCGCTGCTGTCGTACCGGCCGCTGCTGTTCGAGCGCACGGAGGACGGCGCATTCAGGCCGCCGCGGCAATGGCTGCCCCAGGCGCTGGCCGTCGTCGGCACGCACGACCTGCCGACCTTGCGCGGCTTCTGGCTCGGCGAGGACATGCGGGTGCTCGCGCAACTGAACCTCTATCCCGATGACGCGGCGCGCGAGCAGCACGTCGTCGACCGCGCACAGGACCGCGCACGCCTCCTGCTCGCGCTGGAGCACGAGGGCCTGTTGCCGGCGGGCGCCAGCGTTCAACCCACGTCGATGCCCGACGCGACGCCGGCATTCGTCGACGCGGTGTACGCGTTCCTCGCGCGCACGCCGTGCTGGCTCGTCGGCGTGCAACTCGAAGACGTGACGGGCCAGTTGCTGCAGGTGAACGTGCCCGGCACGACGGAAGACCGTTTCCCGAACTGGCGCCGCAAGCTGCCCGTCGCCGTGGACGAACTTGCGAGCGACCCGCGCTTCGCGTCGCTCGCATCGGTGTTGCGCGCGGAACGCAGCGGCCCGGCTCCCGCCGACGCCGGCGCACCGGACCTGCCCGCGCTCGACACCGCGGCGATCCCGGTCGCGACCTACCGCGTGCAATTCCATCGCGACTGCACCTTCGACACGGTCACACGCGCGGTGCCGTACCTGCACGCGTTGGGCATCAGCCACCTGTACAGCAGCCCCTACCTGCGCGCGCGGCCGGGCAGCACGCACGGCTACGACATCGTGGACCACAACGCACTGAACCCCGAAGTGGGCGACGCGCGCGCATACGACCGCATGTGCGAGGCGCTGCGCAGCCACGGCATGGGCCAGATCCTCGACGTCGTGCCGAACCACATGGGCGTGCTCGAAGCGGACAACGCGTGGTGGCTCGACGTGCTTGAAAACGGCCCTGCCTCCGCGCACGCGCAGACTTTCGACATCGAGTGGCATCCCGTCGCGCCGGAGATGAGCGGGCGCGTGCTGCTGCCCGTGCTCGGCGACCACTACGGGCGCGTGCTCGAAGCCGGCGAGATCCAGCTGCACTTCGATCCGCAGGCCGGCGAGTTCTCGCTGCATTACTGGAACCACCGGTTCCGCATCGACCCTAGCCACTATCCGGACATCCTGGCGGCACTGCCCATGCCGGCGGCGCGCAATGAAGCGGAAGCGGACAGCCACGCCGTCGTCGCCGCGGTGCTCGCGTCGTTCGGCCGCCTGCCGCCGCGCACGGTGCAGGACGAAAGCGCGAAGCACGCACGCTCGCGCGACGCCGCGGTCTACAAGCAAACGCTCGCGCGCCTCGCGCGCAAGCAAGCCTGGCTGGTCGAGTGGATCGAAGCGTGCCTGAAGCAATTCAACGGCACGGTCGGCGAGCCGTCGACCTTCGACGCGCTCGACGCACTCATATCGCGCCAGGCCTACCGGCTGACCAACTGGCGCGTCGCGAGCGACGACGTCAACTACAGGCGTTTCTTCGACGTCAACACGCTGGCCGGGCTGCGCATGGAGCAGCTGTCCGTGTTCGAAGCGACGCACCGGCTGGTGCTGCGCTGGCTGCGCGGCGGGCAGCTCACGGGCCTGCGCATCGACCACCCCGACGGGCTGTCGGACCCGCAGCAGTATTTCGAGCGGCTGCAATCGCATTACGTGCGCGAAGCGACGGTCGCCGGCCAGGAGCCCCGCGCGCTGTACCTCGTCGTCGAGAAGATCCTCGCCGAGCACGAGAACCTGCCGGACGCGTGGCCGGTCCATGGCGACACGGGCTATCGCTTCTCGAACGTGGTCAACGGCGTGTTCGTCGACAGTTCGCGCGAGCAGGAAGTCGACCGGCTCTATCGCGCGTTCACGGGCGAGACGCAGGACTTCGACGAGATCGTCTACCGCTGCAAGAAGATCATCATCTACACGGCGCTGTTCTCGGAGCTGCGCTGGCTCGCCACCGCCATCCACCAGATCACGCGCGCGAACCGCCGCACGTGCGACTTCACGCGACCGCGGTTGCGCGTCGCGCTGGCGGAAACGGCGGCGGCCTTTCCCGTCTATCGCACCTACCTGCGCGAAGGCGAGGCGCCCGGCGCGACCGACCGCCAGCACATCGACTGGGCCGTGGCCGGCGCGAAGCGGCGCCTGGGCAGCGCGGAAGCCGCGGTGCTCGATCACCTGCGCGACGTGCTGCTGGGCGAAGGCGAAGCCGTGCATGCCGACCCGAAGCAGCGCACGCGCTTCATCGCGCGCTGGCAGCAGTTCACTGCGCCCGTGATGGCCAAGGCCGTCGAGGACACGGCGTTCTATCGCTACGTGCGGCTCGTGTCGCTCAACGAGGTCGGCAGCGACCCGCGCACCTTCGGCATCTCGCCCGCCGCGTTCCACGCCGCCAACCAGGTGCGCGCGCGGTTCCGTCCGCATTCGATGCTGGCAACGTCGACGCACGACAGCAAGCGCGCCCAGGACCTGCGTGCGCGCATCAACGTGCTCGCGGAGGACCCGGCCCTGTGGGAAGAAAGCCTGCAGCGCTTCCACCACTGGGCCGAGCGCTACGTGACGCAGACCGACGCCGGCCCGGCGCCGACGCGCAACGACATCTGGCTGCTGTTCCAGACGCTCGCGGGCCTGTGGCCCGCACTGCCACCGGCCGAGCGCGAGCGCGACGAGCTGCGCCATCGCGTGCAGGCCTACATGCTCAAGGCGATTCGCGAAGCGAAGAAGGACACGAGCTGGACCAGCCCCGTCCCGGCTTACGAGGACGCCGTCGAGCGGTTCGTCGATGCCGTGCTGAGGTCCGGCCAGCCGAATCCTTTCGTCGACGAGCTCGATCGCCTCGCCGCGCGCATTGCGCCGTTCGGCTTTCGCAACAGCCTCGCGCAGGTCGCGCTCAAGTTCACGGTGCCCGGCGTGCCCGACCTGTACCAGGGCAGCGAGCAATGGGCCTTCAGCCTCGTCGATCCCGACAACCGTCGGCCGGTGGATTTCCACCGGCTCGCCGCCGATCTCGAGAGCGTGCGCAAGTCCTGCGAGGGAGGCCGCGCCCCGTGGCGCGAGCTGTGGGAGCATGCGGCCGACGGGCGCATCAAGCACCTCGTCACGGCGCAACTGCTGCAGTTGCGCGGCACGTTCCGGCAACTGTTCGAGTGCGGCAGCTACACGCCGCTCGCGGTGCGCGGCGACGCATCCGAGCACGCGATCGCATTCGCGCGCACGCATGAGAATCGATCGGTGATCGTCGTTGCGGCACGCCTGTCGTACACCTTGTGCGGCGGCGACGACGCCCGCTGGACACCCGCGCTGTGGCGTGACACGCAGCTCGACCTCGACGCCGATGCTGTCGCACGCGTGCCGCGTTGGCGCAACTGGCTCACGGGCGAGCAGCACGACGTGCCGCGCACCGGAGAAGCGTCGCTCGCGCTCGAGCCGGTTTTCGCAGCGGCCCACGGGCTGCCATTCGCCGTGCTCGCGCCGGCCGTTGACGCATGAAGGTCCTGTTCGTCACCCCCGAGTGCGCGCCGTTCGTGAAGACCGGCGGCCTGGGCGACGTGAGCGGCGCGTTGCCGCAGGCGCTCGGGCGGCTCGGCCACGACGTGCGCGTGCTCATGCCCGCGTACGGCGGCATGAAGGTCGACGGCGATGTCGAAGGCAGCATCGACCTGCCGCCCGAAGGCCCCTGGCCGGCGGCGCAACTCATGCTCGTGCGGACGCCGACGGTGAGGCTCATGCTGCTGTCGTGCCCCGGCCTGTACGACCGCGCGGGCGGCCCCTATGTCACGCCGCAGGGCAAGGACCATCACGACAACGCACTGCGCTTCGCATTCCTCGCGCGAGTGGCCGCGCAGATCGCGATGCCGCAGACTCCCGTGCCCGCGTGGCAGGCCGACGTCGTGCATGCGAACGACTGGCCTTGCGGGCTCGCGCCGGTCTACGTCGCGGACTGGCGCTCGTCGTTGCCGCCGCACCAGCGCGCGGCGACCGTCATCACGATCCACAACATCGCGTTCCAGGGCATCTTCCCGATGCAGTTCGCGGACGTGCTGCAGTTGCCGTGGCAATGGCGCGGCATCGACGGCATCGAGTTCTACGGGCAGCTCTCGATGCTCAAGGGCGCCCTGCAGTTCGCCGATGCGATCACGACCGTGAGCCCGACGTACGCGCAGGAGATCCGCACGCAGCAATTCGGCGTGGGGCTGCACGGCGTGTTGCAGGCACAGGCGCACAAGCTCACCGGCATCCTCAACGGCATCGACACGGGCGTCTGGGACCCGCGGGCCGACGGGCTTCTCGAGGCCAACTACAGTGCGCTCGACCTCGAGGCCAAGCGCGCCAACAAGTCGGT
>DATBPW010000014.1:0-4802 GCA_036561125.1 Ramlibacter sp.
AGTACGTCAAGCTGTGGTTGCTCTGTCGGCGCAAAAGCGCCTCGCGCGTTTGACCATAATCGCGCCTCGCATGCACCCATGCGGGAAAGCACTGTGGACCCGATGAGCTGCACGCCGAAACTCTGCGGACCCAAATGACACAAAAACGGATGGAAGAAACCACGCTGTGGCGGCGCCGCGATCTCGTGGCGCTCGCCGGGGGCCTCATCGCAGCGCCCGCCTTCGCGCAGTTCCGCGTCGAAGTCACCGGCGTCGGCCTCACCCAGCTGCCCATCGCCATCGCGCCGTTCCGCGGCCAGGCCGATGCGCCGCAGAAGGTGTCGGCCATCGTCGGCGCGGACCTCGAACGCAGCGGCCAGTTCCGCCTCGTCGATCCCGCCGGTGCGCAGGGCCTCGATGAAATCGCGCGCCCCGACCTGTCGCCATGGCGCCAGAAGGGCGCCGACTCGCTCGCGGTCGGCAGCATGACGCGCCTGGCCGACGGCCGCTTCGACGTTCGCTTCCGCCTGTGGGACGTGGTGAAGGCGCAGGACCTCGGCGGGCAGGCGCAGGCCGTCACGGCCGGTGACTTGCGCCGCGCCTCCCACCGCATCGCCGACTACATCTACGAGAAACTGACGGGCGACAAGGGCGTGTTCAACACGCGCATCGCGTACGTCACGAAGAACGGCAGCCGCTACAACCTGTGGGTCGCCGATTCGGACGGCGAAAACGCGCAGTCCGCCCTGGTGAGCAGCGAGCCGATCATCTCGCCCGCGTGGGCGCCGGACGGCGAGCGCATCGCGTACGTGTCGTTCGAATCGCGCAAGCCCGAGGTGCGGGTGCACGAGCTTTCCACCGGCCGCCGCCGCCTGATCGCGAGCTTCCCCGGCTCGAACAGCGCGCCGGCGTGGGCGCCGGACGGCCGCACGCTCGCGGTCACGCTCACGCGCACCGGCAATTCGCAGCTCTACACCATCGACGCCAACGGCGGCGAGCCGCGGCGCCTCACGCAATCGTCCGGCATCGACACCGAGCCGATCTACTCGCCCGACGGCAAGGCGATCTACTTCGTGAGCGACCGCGGCGGCGCGCCGCAGATCTACCGCATGCCCGCATCGGGCGGCAGCCCCGAGCGCGTCACGTTCTCCGGCAACTACAACATCTCGCCCGCCATCAGCCCCGACGGCCGCTGGCTCGCCTTCATCTCGCGCGTGAACGGCCAGTTCAAGCTGCACGTGATGGACCTCTCGGGCGGCGGGGCCGCCACCGCCATCACCGACACGGTGACCGACGAGCGGCCCAGCTTCGCGCCCAACGGCAAGCTGATCCTCTACGCGACGCACGTCAACGGCAAGGAAACGCTGATGACCACCACGCTCGACGGGAGGATCAAGGCGCGCCTCGCGGGGCAGGGCGGAGACATCCGTGAGCCCGACTGGGGCCCGTTCCAGAAATAGCCCAGCCGCCGAAATACAATGCCCCAAATGCATTCGCAAGGAGAAACTGCATGAACCTGAAGACAACATTCGGCGGCTTCGCCGTGGCCCTCGCGCTGGTGCTCGCCGGCTGTTCCAGCACCCCGCTCGACGAGAACAAGGCGCCGGTCGAGGACAAGACCGCGCAGCAGACGCAGCCCCCGCCGGCGACGACCAGCACGGTCCCGCAGGTGCAGGCCAGCACCGACGAGGGCACCGAGCAGGGCCCGCGCAACGTCGCGCGCCTGATCTACTTCGACTTCGACAGCAACGTGATCAAGCCGGAGTACCAGTCGCTGATCGAGGGCCATGCGCGCTTCCTGCGCGCGAACCCGAAGCGCCACATCTTCCTGGAAGGCCATACCGACGAGCGCGGCGGCCGCGAATACAACCTGGCCCTGGGCCAGCGCCGAGCCGAGGCCGTGCTGCAGGCCCTCAAGCTGCTGGGCGTGCAGGACAGCCAGATGGAAGCCACCAGCTTCGGCAAGGAAAAGCCCGCCGACCCGGGCCACGACGAAACGGCGTGGGCGAAGAACCGCCGCGTCGAAATCGTCTATCGTTGATCGATGAGCTTCACGCACCGTTCCCGCTCCCTGGCCGCGGCCTGCGTTGCCGCGTTCGCACTCCTGGGCGCGGGCGGCGCGTCCGCGGCGCTCTTCGACGACGACGAGGCCCGCAAGGCCATCCTCGACCTGCGCGCGCGGGTCGAGTCGCAGCGCCAGGACCTGCAGCACCAGCTCGACGCCGCGAAGCAGGACAACGACCAGTTGCGCAGCAGCATCCTGCAGCTGCAGCAGATGATCGAGCAGCTGCGCCAGCAGAACGCGCAGCTGAACGGCGCCAACGAGCAGCTCACGCGCGACGTGTCGGACCTGCAGCGCAAGCAGAAGGACCTCGCGCAGGGCGTGGACGAGCGCCTGCGCAAGTTCGAGCCCGCGCAGGTCACGGTCGACGGCAAGCAGTTCAACGCCGACCCGCAGGAATCGGCCGCGTACGAAGCGGCGCTCGCGACTTTCCGCAAGGGCGACTTTCCCGGCGCGCAGGCGCAGTTCGCCGACTTCGTCAAGCGCTATCCGCAAAGCGGCTTCCGACCGACGGCGCTGTTCTGGCTGGGCAATTCGCAATACGCCAACCGCGACTACAAGGGCGCCATCGCCAATTTCCGCGAGCTGCTCAACTCCGCGCCCGACCATCCGCGCGCGCCCGAGTCGCTGCTGTCCATCGCCAACTGCCAGATCGAGCTCAAGGACAGCGCCGGCGCGCGCCGCACGCTGGGCGACCTGATCAAGACCTATCCGCAGTCCGAAGCGGCCAGCGCCGCGAAAGAACGCCTCGCGCGGCTGCACTAGCCAGGCTGTCACCCCGGCGCCGGCCGGGATGACAATAGCTGCGTGACCCACCTCGACGAATCCGCGGACCTGAAGCGCCGCTTCGGCGGCCTCGAGCGCCTGTATGGCCTCGAAGGCGCGGCGAACATCCGTGCGGCGCACGTCGCGGTGGTCGGCATCGGCGGCGTCGGCTCGTGGGCCGCCGAAGCGCTCGCGCGCAGCGCGGTCGGCGAGATCACGCTCATCGACCTCGACCACATCGCCGAATCCAACATCAACCGCCAGGTGCATGCGCTCGATTCGACGCTGGGCCAGGCGAAGGTCACTGCGATGCACGAGCGCATCGCGCAGATCAACCCGGGCTGCGTCGTGCACGAAGTCGACGAGTTCGCCTCTCCCGAGAACTGGCCCGGGTTGCTGCCCGGCGGCGTGAACGCGGTGATCGACGCGTGCGACGAGGTGAAGACGAAGGTGGCGCTCGCCGCGTGGGCGCTGGGCACGAAGACGCCTTTCATCGCGTGTGGCGCGGCAGGTGGCAAGCGTTTCGCGCACGAAGTCGACGTCGACGACCTCGCGCGCACCACGCACGACCCCTTGCTGGCGCAAGTGCGCTATCGCCTGCGCAAGTTCCACGGTGCGGCGAAGGAGGGCAAGCCGATCGGCGTCGCGTGCGTGTTCAGCCGCGAAGCCGTGGCGCCGCCCGATCCGTCGTGCAACATCGACGCCGGTGGCGACGGCTCGCTCAATTGCCACGGCTACGGGTCGGTCGTCGCCGTGACGGCCACCTTCGGCCAATGCGCGGCGGGTTGGCTGCTGGACCGCATCGCGCAGCGGAAACGGCCGAGCCCGAAGCTATAATCGCGGGCTTTGCCGCATGCGCAACGCATGCGGGCAAGAGGGACGGGACGTTAGCTCAGTTGGTAGAGCAGCGGACTTTTAATCCGTTGGTCGCAGGTTCGACCCCTGCACGTCCTACCAGTTTGTCGCTGCGGCCGGGCCTCTCGCGCCCTGGTTGCTGCACCGCAAGCCGCACCGTGCTGAACGGCCGCGGGGCCATTTCCTGCAGGCACCGCCTGCAAGCGAGCTCATCCGGGTAACTGAGCCGTTCGCCTACAGGGCGCGCGTGATCACGCGCTTAACATCGCCGCGCCCTGAAGCATGACGGCATGAGCGAACGCGAATTCACGACCGACCAGAAGGTGGCCCTCCAGCGGCTGGCCGCGTTGCAGCGCATGCGCGAGCAGGCGCGCAAGGGCAACCGCAGTGTCATGCTCGGCACGCTGGAGAAGCTGATCGAGCTGGAAACGCGGCTGTTGCGCCAATCGTGCGGGCTCGACGACCGCCCGGAAATGTCTGCGACAAAGCCCCCGTGACAAGCCCGAGCCGACTTGCCCTACCATTCGGTGCATTGGTTGGAGAATCGGACCATGCCCAAGGAACCGCCGCCGGAACCGCTGAGCGACCTGCGCGTCACCGCGCCGTCCGCGCTTGAAAAGAATTCGGAGACCGCATGGGCCGAATTCCAGTCCCTGCGGGAAGCCGGCGAACAGGAATTCGAGCCGACGCGCGCTGCGAGCGGCGTCCTTCCGCTGCAGTCGTCCGAACCGTCGGGCGCTGCGCCGGCGGCCGCCGGCAGCGAAGTGACGCTCGATGCCGCGCTGTCGCTCGCGCGGCAGGGCAATCGCGTGTGCCCGCTGCCGGGCGCGTGGAAGAAATTGTCCGAACTGCTGCAGCAGCTGGCCCCGCCCGGGACCGTGCCGCCGTTCCCGATCGACGGCCAGGCGTGGAACATCGTGTCGCCGATGGAAAAACGCGTGCGGCTGCGCGACCAGCTCGAGTGGGCGTCGCGCTTCGGCTTGCTCGGCGCCGCTGTGAAATTCCTGCAAGCGATGCCCGAGAAGAGCTGGCTGCACTTCTAGCGCGCGGCTGAGCCTGCGGCGTCAGCCACCCGGCCGCGGCATACCCTCCGACTTCCTACAAGCCTGCCCTGCGCGCGGCCTTACCGTGGGGCAACGCC
>DATBPW010000015.1:0-3461 GCA_036561125.1 Ramlibacter sp.
CCGATGCTCAACGGCAAGTGGCGCGGGCAGGAACTCGGCTCGGGCACGGGCGTGTGGAGCATGAGCGAACAGGTGCGAGCGGGCACGCTCAAGCTGCAGGATTTCTTCGAAGCGGAAAGCTGCATGCATCGCAGCCACGGCCACTGCATGACGATGGGCACGGCGTCGACGATGGCGAGCATGGTCGAGGCGCTCGGGCTCGGGCTTCCCGGCAACGCGGCGTACCCGGCGGTCGACGGCCGGCGCAACGTGATCGCGCGCAACGCGGGCCGGCGCATCGTGGAGATGGTGCACGAGGACCTGCGGCTGTCGCAGATCCTCACGCGGCAAGCGTTCGAGAACGCGATCCGCACGCTCGCCGCGATCGGCGGCTCCACCAACGCGGTGATCCACTTGATCGCGATCGCGGGCCGCATCGGCGTGAAACTCGACGTCGACGATTTCGAAAAGCTCGGCAGCGAGATGCCTTGCCTGCTGAACCTGCAGCCCTCGGGCCAGCACCTGATGGAAGACTTCTGCTACGCCGGCGGCCTGCCGGTCGTGATGAAGGAGATCCAGCAGCACCTGCACCTCGGCGCGGTCACGGCCAACGGCAAGTCGATCGGCGAGAACATCGCGGAGGCGCAGAACTGGAACGAGGACGTCATCCATCGCTACGCGACGCCGTTCAAGGACCACGCGGGCATCGCGGTGCTGCGCGGCAACCTCGCGCCGCGCGGCGCGGTGATCAAGCCGAGCGCCGCGACACCGGCACTCATGACGCACAAGGGCCGCGCGGTCGTGTTCGAAGACTCCGACGATTTCCACGCGCGCATCGACGACGAGAGCCTCGACGTCGACGAGAACTGCGTGCTGGTGCTCAAGAACTGCGGGCCGAAAGGCTATCCCGGCATGGCGGAGGTGGGCAACATGCCGCTGCCGCCGAAGGTGCTGCGCAAGGGCATCACCGACATGGTCCGCATCAGCGACGCGCGGATGAGCGGCACGGCCTACGGCACCGTGGTGCTGCACACGTGTCCCGAAGCGGCGGCGGGCGGGCCGCTCGCGGTGGTACGCAACGGCGACATCGTCGAACTCGACGTGCCCAACCGCAAGCTGCACCTGCACATCAGCGACGAAGAGCTCGCGGCGCGGATGAAGGACTGGAAGCCGCCGAAGCCGCGCCTGGACTCCGGCTACTGGAAGCTCTACATCGACCACGTGCTGCAGGCCGACCAGGGCGCCGACCTCGATTTCCTCGTGGGCAAGCGCGGGGACTTCGTGCCCAAAGATAATCACTGATGCCCTGTCACCCCGGCGCAGGCCGGGGTCGTTGGCCGTCGATGAATCGCGCCGCCTCCACCGCCGACGACCCCGGCCTGCGCCGGGGTGACGACACGCGCGACTTCGACATCGCCGCCCTCGGCGAAGCGATGGTCGAATTCAACCAGACCGAAGCCGGCAAGCCGGTCTACCTGCGCGGCTTCGGCGGCGATACCAGCAACGCCGTGATCGCCGCCGCGCGCGCCGGTGCGCGCACGACCTATCTCACGCGGCTTGGCGCCGACATGTTCGGCGACGCACTGGTGCAACTGTGGACGAACGAAGGGGTCGACACGTCGGGCATCGCACGCGACCTCGATGCCCACACCGGCGTGTACTTCGTGACGCACGGGCCGCGCGGGCACGAGTTCAGCTACCTGCGCGCGGGCTCCGCCGCGAGCCGCATGACACCCGACTGGCTGCCGCGCGAGCTCATTCGCCGCTCGAAAATCCTGCACGTCTCGGGCATCTCGCTGGCGATCTCGGTCGCCGCACGCGTGACGGTGTTCGAGGCGATCCGCGTCGCGCGCAGCGGCGGAACGCTGCTGTCGCTCGACACCAACCTGCGGCTGAAGCTCTGGCCGATCGAGCTGGCCCGCGAAACGATCGCGCGCGCCGCGGAGGGCTGCGACATTTTCCTGCCCAGCATGGAAGATGCGGTCCTGCTGTCGCGGCTCGAAGACCCGGACAGGATCATCGACTGGGCGCATTCGCTCGGCGCCAAGCAAGTCGCGCTCAAGCTCGGGCCCGACGGCGCGCTGGTGAGCGACGGCCGGCAGCGCGAACACATTCCCGGCCGCAAGGTGGCCGTGGTCGATGCCACAGGCGCGGGCGATTGCTTCTGCGGCAACCTGCTCGCGCGCATCGCCAAGGGCGATACGCTGTTCGCGGCAGCGCGCTACGCGAATGCAGCTGCGTCGCTGGCGGTGCAGGGATTCGCCGCGGTGGCGCCGCTGCCGTATGCGCGCGATGTCGAGGCGATCCTGTGAAGCCGGTCGTCGCGGTCGACTGGGGCACGTCGTCGCTGCGCGTCGCGCGGCTCGATGCGCACGGGCATGCGATCGAGGAGCGCGAGTTTCCGCGCGGCATCCTCACGGTCGAGGCCGGCGGGTTCCCTCGAGTGTTCGACGAAGCCTGCGGCGACTGGATGCGTTCACGCGATGCACTCGCCGTCATCTGCGGCATGGCCGGCAGCCGGCAAGGCTGGCAGGAGGCGCCGTATGTGCCCTGCCCGGCGCGCCTGTCCGACGTCGCAGGCAAGCTCGCGTGGATCGAGCCGGGCCGCATCGCGATCGTGCCGGGTCTCACTTGCGAGAGCGGCGGCGCGCCCGACGTCATGCGCGGCGAGGAGACGAAGGCTTTCGGCGTGCTGCAACTCCTCGGCTTGCGCGATGCGCGCATCGTCATGCCCGGCACGCATTGCAAGTGGGCCGCCGTGCGCGACGCGCGCATCGAATCGTTCGCGACCTTCATGACGGGCGAGTTCTACGCCGTGCTGCGGCAGCATTCGATCCTCGCGCGCACGATGCCGCAGGACGACGGCGAGCTCGACGAGGCCGCCCTGCGCAAGGGCGTGGATCATGCGATGCGATCGGCCAACCTGCTGCACGCCGCGTTCTCTGCGCGCACGCTGTCGCTGTTCGATCGCATCGCGCCCGAGGCGGCGCCGAGTTACCTGTCGGGCCTGTTGATCGGCGAAGAGCTGCGCAGCCATCCACCGAGTGCGGGCGAATCGCTCGTTCTCGTCGGCGCGGGGAAACTCACGCGGCGCTACGCGGTCGCACTGGAACATCGGGGCATCCGCTTCCGCACGCTCGGCCAGGAGGCCACGTGGCTCGGCTTGCATGCGATCGCGCGATCGCTGGAGGAACCGTCATGACCGCCGCGCTCCTGCAATCCTCACTCGCGCGCCTGCCGCTGGTCGGCATCCTGCGCGGCATCCGGCCGGACGACGCGCTCGATGTCGGGCAAGCGCTCATCGATGCGGGCTGGCACATGATCGAAGTGCCGCTCAATTCGCCGATGCCGCTGCAATCGATCGCCGCGCTCACCGCGGCTTTCCCGCATGCGCTCATCGGCGCGGGCACGGTGCTCGAGCCGGAGCAGGTGCACGAGGTGCACAAGGCCGGCGGCAAGCTCGTCGTCGCGCCGAACTTCAA
>DATBPW010000016.1:0-3501 GCA_036561125.1 Ramlibacter sp.
CGGGTAGCGCTCGCGGATGCGGTCGCGGGCGCGGCGCACGGCCTCGGCGGCATCGGACGTGGGCGTGTCCGGGTCGAAGCGCACTTCCACCGCCACCAGCGCTTCGTCCGGCCCGATGTACATCGACAGCACCGGCCCCACCTCGTGCACGTGCGGCTCGGCCGCCACCAGGTCGCGGATCGCCGCAGCCGTTTCGGGCTTGATGCCTTCGCCCACGAGCAGCCCGCGCGATTCGCGCACCAGCAGCACGGCGACGAAGGCGAGCAGGGCGCCGATCAGCATCGACGCGACGCCCTCCAGCTCCGGCATGTCCAGCGCGTGGCTCGCGTACACGCCCGCCGCCGCGAGGGCCAGGCCGCCGAGCGCCGCGGCGTCTTCGGCGATCACCGTGAAGGTCGTCGGGTCCTTGCTGGTGCGCAGCGCCGGCCAGAACGGCGTGTCGCCGCGTTCGCGCGCGAATTGCCGCCAGCCGATGGCGAAGCTTGCGCCCTCGAACAGCGCCGCGACACCCAGCACGACGTAGTTCCAGAACGGCTCCGTGCTTGCGTGCGGGTCGATCACGTGCAGCACGCCTTCGTAAAACGACACGCCGCCGCCCAGCCCGAAGATCAGCACGGCGACGATCAGGCTCCAGAAATACAGCTCCTTGCCGTGCCCGAACGGATGCTGCGCCGTGGGCGGCCGCCGGCTGCGCGCCATGCCCCAAAGCAGCAGCAACTCGTTCGATGTGTCGACCGTGGAGTGGATCGCTTCGGACAGCATCGCGGAGCTGCCGGTGACGCCCGCGACCGCGAACTTGGTCACCGCGATGGCGACGTTCGCCACGATCGCGCCGTAGACGGCAATGCGCGAATCCGCCATCGCGCGGCGGCTATCGGGGGCTGGCCCTGCGCTTCGCAGCCGCGGTGAGGTAGGTGTGGAGGGCGCGCATCTCGTTGGATTGTGCGACGGCGATCGCGTTCATGGTGCGCTCGCCCTTGGCCGTGAGGTGCACTTCCACCTGCCGCGCATCTTCGGCGCTGCGCTTGCGCTTCACCAGCCCGGCCGCTTCGCACCGCGACACCAGGCCGACGACGCTGTGATGCTCCAGCAGCATCTTCTGCGCGAGCTCGCCCACCAGCGCCCAGGCACGGCCGGGCATGCCCTTGGCGTGCAGCAGCACGAGGTATTGGGGAAAGGTGACCCCATGCTTGCGCGCGGCGTCCTCGCCCGTGTGCTCGAACTGCCGCAACTGGTGGCGAAACGCCGAGCGAGCTTCGATTTCGGACTTGGAAAGAGTGCGTGTGGCCATCGGGGAGTGAGCTCTTCAGTCCCGCGATGATATGTCGGGTTGCGACTTTCGTCCTCAGCGGCGCTCGTACTGTGTCTTTCCAAACAACACTTCGCGCGCCTTGTCGTCGGTCAGCTGCTTGCGGGCGTCGGCCAGCACCTGCACGCCGCGCTGCACCGCCGGGCGCTGCTCGATGCGCTCGAACCAGGCCTTCAGGTGCGGGTAGTCGTCCAGCACGATGCCCTGGTTCTTCCAGCTGCGCAGCCACGGCCAGGTGGCGATGTCGGCGATCGAGTATTCGTCGCACCCGAGCCATTCGCTTTGCGCGAGGCGCTTGTCGATCACGCCGTACAGCCGCTTCGCCTCGTTGGTGTAGCGGTCGATCGCATAGGGCAACTTTTCCGGCGCATAGATGCGGAAGTGGTGGGCCTGCCCCAGCATGGGGCCCACGCCGCCCATCTGGAACATGAGCCACTGCAGCACTTCCCATTTCTTCGTGTCCGATGACGGCAGGAACTTGCCTGTCTTGGACGCGAGGTAGACGAGGATCGCGCCCGATTCGAACAGCGAGATCGGCCGCCCTTGCGGCCCCGCGTCGTCCACGATCGCCGGGATCTTGTTGTTCGGGCTGATCGCGAGGAACTCGGGCTTGAACTGGTCGCCCGCGCCGATGTTCACCGCATGCACCCGGTAGGGGAGCGCACATTCCTCGAGCATGATGTGCACCTTGTGGCCGTTGGGCGTCGCCCACGTGTAGACGTCGATCATCGTGTGTCGCCTCTTTCCAGGTTTCAATCGATAATGGCCCGACTTTAGGGGAACACGGGTCGCCGATGTTCGAACGGATCAAAAAGGCCTTCACCAAGGAGGCCCGGCGGGAAGCGGCGCCTAGCGCCATGCACGCGGGGCCGGTGTCGGAATGGGCGGCGACCCAGGGGTTCGGTTTCTCCGTCGACGACGCCGGCCAGAACATCGCGCTCGAAGGCAAGATCGGCGGCCGGCCGTGGAAGCTGGTGCTGGGCAAGCCCACACGCAACTACATCTTCGGCGAGGAAGTGCGCGGCCGCGCCGAGCTGGGCATCGACGAGGACGTGGCGGTGCTGATCATGAATCGCCCGCTGAAGGAAGCGCTGGAAAAGCGCGCCTACGAGATGTACACGAACGACCTGCAGACGTCGGTCGACAGCAGCATGCCCGAAGAGATGCGCTGGCTCGCGATGTTCGACGAGGTCGGCTGGGAAGACCTGCCCGAGGCCTTCTGGTCGCGGCTGGCGATCTTGAGCGACCGGCGCGAGTCCGCACTGGCGTGGATCGACCCGCTGCTCGCGAAGCTCATGCTCGAATGGCCCGCATCGGCGCCGTCGGCCGAGGTGCCGTTCATCGTGCTGCTGCTGAACGGCAAGGGCTACCTGCGCATGGAATACACGCCGGCCGAGCTCGGCACGCTGCAGCACGCGGCGCGCATCTTCACGAGCGCGTGCGAAAGCGCGATCGGCGCCTTCAAGAAGAAATAGCGGCCTTCAGGCGCCGCGTGTGACGGCCGGCTGCGTGTCCTTGCCGTACGCGCCGTACTTGCCCAGTTCCCACTTCGCGATCGCGTTGCGGTGCACTTCGTCCGGGCCGTCGGCGAAGCGCAGCGTGCGCGCATGCGACCAGAACGACGCCAGCGGGAAATCGCCGCTCACGCCGCCGCCGCCGTGCGCCTGGATCGCCCAGTCGATCACTTGCAGCGCCATGTTGGGAGCGACCACCTTGATCATCGCGATCTCGGTGCGCGCGGCCTTGTTGCCGGCGACGTCCATCATCCACGCCGCCTTGAGCGTGAGCAGGCGCGCCATGTCGATGCGGCAGCGCGCTTCGGCGATGCGCTCCTGCGTGACGCTCTGCTGCGCGATCGACTTGCCGAACGCCACGCGCGACAACGAACGCTTGCACATCAGCTCGAGCGAGCGCTCGGCCAGGCCGATCAGGCGCATGCAGTGGTGGATGCGCCCGGGGCCGAGGCGGCCCTGCGCGATCTCGAAGCCGCGGCCTTCGCCGAGCAGGATGTTGCCCGCCGGCACGCGCACGTTGTCGAAGAACATCTCGACGTGGCCGTGCGGCGCGTCGTCATAGCCCATCACGTTGAGCGGGCGGATGATCTGGATGCCCTTGGCGTCGGCCGGCACGATCACCATGCTCTGCTGCGAATGCCTGGGCGCGTCGGGTTCCGACTTGCCCATCGTGATGAA
>DATBPW010000017.1:0-2563 GCA_036561125.1 Ramlibacter sp.
CATCACGTTGTTGTGGCCGCACCAGAAGACCTGGACCCAGTTGTGCCTGGCGCCGTCGGCCATCTCGCGCGCGGCGACCTGTGTCGAGGTCTCGCCGATGCCGCTGCCGTCGAACACGGTGCGGTCCTGCATGTCGAAGCCCAGGTTCGCGGCGATCGGCGGCGTGATCGAGTCGCCCCACACCGCGATGTTCGCGGACAAGCCCGGCGCGGGCGCAGGTGTCGGCGCAGGAGTGGGCGCGGGCGTCGGGGCAGGAGTGGGGGCGGGCGTCGGCGCAGGTGTGGGGGCGGGTGTGGGCGCAGGCGTCGGCGCAGGTGTGGGTGCAGGCGTCGGCGCGGGAGCAGGCGTTGGTGCGGGCGCAGGCGTTGGTGCGGGCGCAGGTGCCGGAGTCGGTGCAGGCGTCGGGGCCGGCGCGGGAGCGGGGACTGGCGCCGCAGCGATCGGCGCTTCGCCGCCACCGCCACCACAGCCGGTCAATGTCGCGACCACCAGAGTCGTTGCTGCGCGCCTGTCCATCGACTGTTCTCCCTGATACCGACGAGGCTAGGGGCGCGCATGGGCGGGGGCAATGGCCCGTTCGGGCGGGATCGCGTTACGCTTGCGGGATGGCAAGAATGTTTTTCGTGCTCTTCCTCATCGCGCTTGCGGGTTGCGCGACCGTCCGGCAAGGCGCGCAGGCCAACTCACCGTGCGACACGAACGAGAACTCGTACGCGTGCCAGGTCGACCGCTACGGCAAGGTCGGCCAGCCGTGAACGTCAGCTCGTGGCGCCCGGGCGGATGCGAGTCTTGCGCACGGTGCCGTCGGGCCCGAACAGGATGACGAGCTCGGTCGCGCCGCGCGCGCTGCGGTCGGCGCCGGGCCAGCGGTACACCCACACCTCGTAGCCGCTGTCGAAACGGTAGCCGTTCGCGGCGCCGAGCGCCGCCGCCACCGCGGCTGTCGTCTCGCCGGCGTGCACCATCGCTTGCGCGGCCTCGGGGCGCGGGCCTTGGGCGTTGCGCACGCCGGGCGATGCGGCGTCGAGCGTGCCGCCGCCCTCCATCGCGCAGCCGGCCAGCGTGAGTGCGATCGACAGCGCGATCGTCGCGATCGTTGCAGTGCGCTTCACGGCGGGTCCTTCATGAAGTCGAAGACCACGAGCGTGTCGTCGGGCCAGCTCGTATCGCCCAGCGGCAGGAAGTAGGTGCGATCCAGCATCACCTCGCAATCGCAAAAGGGCAGGTCGTCTTTCAGGCCCGGGTCGTCGACCGCCTTCGCATAGAGCTGGTCGATGCCCAGGACCTCGCGCCGCGCGCCGCTGACAAGCTCCACCGAGAACACCGGGTGGTCCGCGAAGAACAGGTACTTCGAGTTCTTCTGCCCGCAATAACGCGTGGGGCTCGTCATCAGGTCCGAGATGAATTGCGTGAGCGGGTTCGTGTTCGACACGAGCCCGGACTCGATGCCGACCAGGCATTCGAGCCGCAAGTCGCCGAGACGCCGCGAGTTCGGCGGCAGGCCGGGCGTGCGGATGTCCACGCGCCACGTCATCGTCAGCTGCTTGCGGTTCGGCGAGACCACGGCGTCTTCTGCCAGCGCCCTCGGATCGCGCGCGATCGTGAACGTGCGATCGGGCGCCAGCCGCACGGGGTAAGAGAACGTCCTGCCCACCACCTCGAGTTGCACGTCGTCCATGTTCGTGCCGCGCTTGCGGGGCAGCAGCTTGAAACGCAGCGGCGCATCCGGCGCGTGGAAATGCATCCGCTCGAACAAGTCCATGCCGCCGACCATCTTGCGATACGACTTCTCCACCGGATGGCCGACGCCCGATACGGTGACGGTCCCGAGACGGGCCTGCGGTGGCGCGGCCGTTTGCGCACGCGCCCCGAACGCCAGAGCCACGCAGGCCACGAATATCGCAACGCGATCCATGCTTGCAAGCGTGCGGCATCCGCGCGCGAATGGTCATCGGCGCAGCGAGCGTGCCGCTGTAGGAACCCGCCGAGCTTCGTGGCTCGAGTGCGGTCGGAAGGTTCCCACAGCGGGTCGCTCGAATGCCTGATGAAACGCGCGCGCGCTGCGTGTTTTCATTTGCCGCATGGACCGCTTTCCCGACCTTGCCCTGCTCGCGATGGATGCAACGGCGGAAGCGTCGCGGCCGCGACGCCGCTGGTCGGATGGTCCTCGCTACGCGTGGGCGGAGGAGAGCGGCGCTGCCGAGTGGTCGCTCGAGCCGATGTGGCCGAAGATCAGCGCGTGCGCATCCGAATGCATGGCGCAGGTCGCCGCCGCCCTGGGCCGCGAGATCGCGCGCCTGCAGCTCGATGGCCGCGTGCATCCGGCGGACGCGAAGTCGTTGTCGAGCCTGGCCGAATCGCTGGCGCGTTCCAGCCGCGGCGTGCAGCAGGTCGTGCGCCTCGGCGGCGGCCGCGTGCAGCTGGCCGCCGAACGCGTGGACCTGGTGGCGCTCGTGCGCGACACGGTGCACGACATGCAGGCCGACTTGCGCAGCCGCGGCGCGGAGGTGACGTTCGACATGCGGCCCTCGGAAGTCCTGATCGACCCGTCGCTGGCGCTGGG
>DATBPW010000018.1:0-24105 GCA_036561125.1 Ramlibacter sp.
TTCGCGGCGCCCGACAGGTCGCGCTCCCACGCGAGCAGCTGGCGCAGCACGGCGATCTTCGCGTCGTACTCGCCGCTGGCCGACACGCCCGAGTAGCCTTTCTGGCCCGCTTCCTTGTACGCCCAGTGCGCCGCGACGCCGTGCTCGGCGTGGTCGTGCATCGCCTGAGTGCGGATCTGGATCTCGATCGGGCGGCCCTGCCCGTCGCGCACGATCGTGTGCAGCGACTGGTAGCCGTTGGCCTTGGGCTTCGCGATGTAGTCGTCGAACTCCTCGACGATGGGCGTGAACTGCTGGTGCACCCACGACAGCGCCGCGTAGCAGTCCTTCACCCCGGGCACGATCACGCGCAGCGCGCGGATGTCGAACACCTGGTCGAAGCCCAGGTCCTTGCCGCGCATCTTCTTGACGATCGAGTAGATGTGCTTGGGGCGGCCATGCACTTCCGCGGCGATGCCCTGCGCGCGCAATTCGCGCTCCAGGCGCGACCGCAGCTCCTCGACGTACTGCTCGCGCTCGGCCCGCTTCTGGTCGAGCATGCGTGCGACGTCCTTGTACGTCTCGGGTTCGAGGAAGCGGAACGCCAGGTCCTCCATCTCCCACTTCACCTGCCAGATGCCCAGCCGGTTCGCGAGCGGCGCGAAGACCTCGAGCGCTTCGCGCGCCACGCTGGGCGGCGCGACGGTCTTGTTCGTCGCGTGCCATCGCAAAGTGGCCAGCCGCGACGCGAGGCGCAGCATCACCACGCGCAAGTCGCGCGAGAACGCCAGCAGCATCTTGCGCACGCCCTCGGTCTGGGCCTTCGCATCTTCCGCGGCGTCGCCGGCCTCGCGCGTCTGCATCTGGATGCGCACGAGCTTGTTGGTCTCGAGCGCGAGCTTCGCGTAGCTCTCGCCGAAAGCCTTGGTGATCACTTCCTCGGGCTTGTTCAGGTAAGCGCAGGCATACACGAGGTAGCTCGCGGCCTGCATCGCTTCCGAGCCGCCCATCTGCTTGAGGATCGCGGCGACAGCGTCCGCGTGGGCGAGCGTGTTCTCGCCGGTGTCGAGCGTCTCGTGCGCGATCAGGGGCTCCGCGAACGCGCGTGTGCGCGCGAGCGCGTTCGCCTGCTGGGGCAGCGTCTGTTCGGTGGCGGCGATCAGCTCAGGGACCTGGCCGTCCACCTGTTCCGCGATCAAGCTCTTCATGACTCAATCCAGCAGGAACAGCGCGACGGCCTCGACCTGGTTGGGCTGCACGAACATCGGCGCGTGGCCGACGCCGGGAAATTCGACGAGGCTCGCGCGCGGGCCGCGCTGCGTCATCGCCGTCGCCGTCTCCTTCGACAGCAGGTCCGATTCGACGCCGCGCGTGACGAGCACCCGTGCCTTGATGTTGTCGTACGCCTGCCAGAGCATGGCCGTGCCTTGCGCCGCCGCTTCTTCGGTGGTGGCCTTCACGGCGAATGCGATCGCGGGGTCGTAGTGCAACGTGAGCGCGCCATCCGGCCGTTCCTTCACCATCGGCCGCGACAGGGCCAGCCACTGCCCGGGCGTGTGCGGACCGAAGCCCGTCGACACGGCCCACATCGCGTCGGCCGCTTGCTGCACGCTGTCGAAGCGGCCGGTCTGCCCGATGTAGTCCTTGATGCGCAGGATCGATTTCCATTCGACCACTGGCCCCACGTCGTTGAGCACCATGCGGCGCACCGGCGCCGGCAGCGGCAGGTTGGGCGTGCCCGCCAGCGCCATGCCGATCAGGCCGCCCATGCTGGTCCCGACCCAATCGAGCGATCCGATCTTTGCCTGCGCGTTCAACTGGGCCAACAGCGCGAGCATGTCGCCGACGTACGCGGGCACCTGGTAGCCGGCGGGATCCTTGAGCCAGTCGCTCTTGCCGCGCCCGGCGACGTCGGGGCAAACGACGCGCACCGCGCCGCCCGCGCGCTGCACCAACGCCTGCGCGAGCACGTCGAAGTCACGGCCCTGCCGCGACAGCCCGTGCACGCACACGACCACGTGCGGCGCATCGGCGCTGCCCCACTGCCAGTAAGCCATGCGATGGCCACCCGCACCGTCGGGGCACGTTACGTAGTTCAGCGTAGGGTCGGGCATCGCGAATAAAAGGCCGCATACTCTGCGGCGCGGAAATTTTTCGTATTTTCGTCCAAGACGGAGACCATCATGCTCAAAGGCAAAACCGCCCTCGTCACGGGCTCGACCAGCGGCATCGGCCTGGGCATCGCGCAGGCGCTGGCGCGCGAAGGCGCGAACATCGTGCTCAACGGCTTCGGCGACGTCGATGGCCCGCGCGCGCAGGTCGAAGCGCACGGCGTGAAGGTGGCGTACCACGGCGCGGACATGAGCAAGCCCGCGGACATCGAGGACATGATGAAGTTCGCCACCGCCACGTTCGGCCGGGTCGACATCCTCGTGAACAACGCCGGCATCCAGCACGTCGCGCCGGTGGAGGATTTCCCACCCGAGAAGTGGGACCAGATCATCGCGATCAACCTGTCGAGCGCGTTCCACACGTCGCGGCTCGCGATCCCCGCGATGCGCAAGGCGGACTGGGGACGCATCATCAACGTCGCGTCGGTCCACGGCCTCGTCGCGTCGGCGCAGAAGTCCGCCTACGTCGCGGCCAAGCACGGCATCGTCGGCCTGACGAAGGTGATCGCGCTCGAGAACGCGACGACCGGCGTCACCTGCAATGCGATCTGCCCCGGTTGGGTGCTCACGCCGCTCGTGCAGAAACAGGTCGACGCCCGCGCGGCGTCGCAACGCGTTTCCAACGAGGAAGCGACGAAGCAGCTGCTCGGCGAAAAGGAACCGTCGATGCAGTTCACCACACCCGAGGAACTCGGCAGCCTCGCCGTGTTCTTCTGCTCGGAAGCCGCGAAGAACGTGCGCGGCGTCGCTTGGAACATGGACGGCGGCTGGGCCGCGCAATAACGCTCACTCAGCCAGCTTCAACTCGTACGGGTGCGTGAGCTCGAAGCGCCTGTCCGCCACGTCGTAGTCCCACCGTTCGAGCTTGCACACGCGCGGGATGTCCGGCGCCGGCGGCTCCCAGCGGATCACGTTCACCGAATTGGGCGTGTTGTGGCGCACGCGCGTGGACAACGCCGTGCCGGCCTGCACGCAATACATCGCGCGCTGGGCGCCTTTTACCTTCGCGCACACGTCGGTCACGTAAGGCAGGTGGATGTGGCCGCCGAGCACGATGTCGGCACCGGCCTGCGACCACGCACGCACGGCCTCTTCGCCGCCGTGCAAGCGATCCTTCTCGTCCTCGGGCCGCGTCACGCATGCGGGCTGGTGCGTCACCACGACGCGCAGCCTGTCGCGCGCGATGCCGTGCAGCAAGTTCGCCACGCGCCGCACTTGCCGCGGCGAGACTTCACCATCGACATGGCGCTCGGGCCGCGTCGTGTTCACGCCGATCAAAACCGCATCGGGCAGTTCGAGCACCGGCTCGAGTTCCTTGCCGAACTCTCGCTGGTAGCCATGCCACGGCATCGCGACGCGCGCGAGCACGTTGTACAGCGGGATGTCGTGGTTGCCCGGCAGCGTGAGCCGCTTCGCGATGCCCAGCGAATCGCAGAACTGCCGCGCGGCCGCGAATTGCGCCGCGCGCGCACGTTGCGTGACGTCGCCCGAGAGCACCAGCGCATCGGGCCGCAGGCCCGCCGCGAGTTCGCGCAGCGCGGCCACCACCGGGGGGTCCTCCGTGCCGAAATGCGTGTCGGAGATGTGAAGCAGCACGCTCATGCGTGCAGGATAAGTTCTATTTCAGCTGAACCGATCCGGAGACGGTGACGGTGACGGCCGACTTGCCCGCTTCGACCGGCACCGGACCGGCTTCGGCGCGCATTGCCGACGCCGCCATCGCATACGGCCGCGGCATGCCGGCGCCGTTGGACGTGACCGACACTTCGCGCAAGCTGTAGCCCGAAAAGCCGAAGCCGCGCGCCAGCTCCGCGGCCTTGGCCCTGAAGCGTTCGATCGCGATCTTCTGCGCATCGGACTCGACCTTCGCGCGCGTGTCGCGGCTCAGGCCGAATGAAACGCCCGACACCGTCATCGTGCCCAGGCGCCCTGCGACGGTGGCGATGCGCGTGAAGTCGCGTCCTTCCAGCACCAGTTCGGCCGTGCCCTGCCACCCGTCCGGCCCGGTGTTCGTGTAGCGCGGCCCGATCGAAAAACCGCCGGTGCGCAGGTCCATCTGGCCCGGTTGGGACGACTTGCGCGCTTCGGACAGCGCGGCGTCGAGCGCGGCCTTGAGCTGCGACTGCACGAGCGTCGCGTCGCGGCCCATCTTCGTCGTCGAGAGGCTGATCGTGACGAGGTCCTCGGTCACTTCGATGGTCCCGCTCGCCGACAGGTTCAAGACGTCTTGCGGGGGCGGCAACGACTGCGCCGATGCGGCGAATGACAAAGCGGCGAGCGCCGCGACTGCGAGTTTCTTCATCGTTCCTTCAGGTGCGCAGCAGCTTGAGCGCCTCGAAGTCGCCGCGCACGACGCTGTCCGGCTTCACGCCCCACCAGTCGCGCGCGACGGTGGCGTAAAGCTGCCGGAAATCCGTCGTGTGCACGAGATTCTGCTCGCCGTCGAGCCGCTCGAGGTCCGGCGCGCGGCCCACGAAACCACCGCGCACCGCGCCGCCCAGGACGAAGTGCGGCGCGGCCGTGCCGTGATCGGTGCCGTCGTTGTCGTTCTGCCGCGCGCGCCGGCCGAACTCGGAGAACGTCATGACGAGCGTATGGTCCCACGCGCCGATCTCGACGAGCGATGCGCGCAACGCGGCGAGGCCCAGGCCGAGCTGCCGCAACAAGGCTGCTTGCACCCCCACCTGGTTGCGATGGGTATCGAAGCTGCCGAGCGACAGCACGACGACGGGCACGCCGCCGCGGCCGCGCTGCGACGCGATCACCTGCGCCGCGGCGCGAACGGCAGTGCCGAATGCGCCGTCGGGGAACGCCGTCGAGAATGGATAGGGATCCCCGCGCAATCCGTCCGCGGCCTGCGCGATGTCGTGCTCGACGTTCAGGATGTACGACAACGCGGCATTCGCCGGCGCCTCGTCGTGCACCGGGGAATGCGCCGCGCCCCTGACGAACGCCTCCGGGCTGTTCAGGGTCACCGCGCGGCAACCGGCCAGCGGGCCGTAGCTGCCCGCGCCGATACGCACGCCTTCTGCGGTGAAGCGCGCCTGTTTCGCCAGGCCGGCGTGCATCGCGCGCGCCACCCAGCCGTCGTGGAGGTACTCGTTCGACTGCGACGCCGTCTCCCAGATCTCGATCGAGCGGAAGTGCGACAGGTTCGGCTGCGGGTAGCCGACGCCGTGCACGATCGCCAGTTCGTTCTTCTCCCAGATGGGAACCAGCGGCGCGAGTTGCGGGTGCAGGCCGAACCGGGAGTCGATCTTCAGCACGTCGGCGGACGGGATCGCGATCGACGTGCGCAGCTGGTTGTAGAGCGGGTCGGCATACGGCACGACCGTGTTGAGGCCGTCGTTGCCCCCCTGCAGTTCGACGAGTATGAGCACCCGTTGGCTCGATGACGTCGCGGCCCTCGCCTGCAGGCCGGCCAGGGCAAAGGTTGCCGCACCGATGAAATCACGCCGCTTCATTTGAGCTGGTACTCCGGTTGCATCGCCGCCGCCCGGAACGCAGCCATGCGTTGCGGGTCCGCCGGCACATACGCGGCCAACTGGCCCGCGAAATGCCGGCGTTCGAGCAGCGTGGTCGCGTTGATCCAGTCGGTGTATCCCGCCCAGCCCTTGACGTTCGGCGGCATGAGCAGGTCTTGCCCGAGCTGCTTGCATTTCTGCACCATGGGCCTGAGCTCCTGCGGGCGCAGGCCCATCTCGCGCACCGACCCGACCACCAGCTCCACCGGCGACTTCACGAGCGAGTCGAAGTTCGCCGGGTCCCAGAACGCGGGCGACAGCAGCAACTCGTGCATGGCGACAGCGATGTCGTAATCGCTTTCGCGGAACCGCTGCGCGATGCGGTCGACCTCGCGCGGGTCGGGCGTCGGCGAGACGAATTCCCGCCACAGCTTGCCGACGATGAAGCGTGCCGCCTCCGGCTGCTGGAGCATGATGTCGAGCGCCTGGTCCGCGTCGAAATCGCCGGACCGGCCGAGCAAGGTCTTGCGGCCGAAGTCGTGCAGCACGGGCCTGAAGCGCGCACCGAGCTCGTCCCGCTCCAGGGTCCACCCGGTGAATGCGCGTGCCGCTTCGCGCACGTCGTCTTCGGTATAGCCGCCGCCCTGCGTCGCTTCGCCCAGCGTGAACAGCTCCATCACCTCGCGCGCGAAGTTCTCGTTGGGCGCCTCCTTGCGGTTGCGATCGCCGTCGAGGTACACCAGCATCGCGGGGTCACGCGCGATCCCATGCAGCATCGCGCGGAAACTGCCGAGCGCATTCGCGCGCAGCAGCAGGTGCTGCCGCCACATGGCATCGGCGCGCTTGACCTTCCACTGCGACGTGGCGAAGTGGCCGTGCCAGAAGAGCGTCATGCGCTCGGCCAGCGGCGTCGGCGTCTCGATCATTTCGCGCAGCCACCAGTCCTTGATGTCCATGCCCTTGCGGATCTGGTCGCGCGCGGCCTCCTGCCTCTCTTCGCGCGTCATCGCCCGGGCTTGCTGCAAGCTCGGCGGCGGCGCGATCGCCTCGGGCGGCACCGGATGCAGTGGCTGGGCCCCCTTCGCCGCGGCGATCATGTCGTCGACGGCCTGCTCGGCGCTGCGGCCGGTGATCGCGGCGACTTCGGCCGGCGCGGGCGCGAACCCCGTGCGGATCAGGAGATGCCGCGCCTCGTCCCCGCTCAGGTGCGCGGGCGCTGCATGGACTGCGCATGCGATCGCGGCGCACGCGATCGCGAACAGGCGGGACAACTTCATGAGCGCTTGCCGTACTGGCGGTCGAACTGTCGCAGTTGGCGGCGCAGCTCCGCGCGCTCCGCGTCGCTGAGGTGCCGCGGCGGCGCCGACTGCTGGGATGGAACGATGCTACGCGTGGACACGGGTTTCGGCGTGGCCATGACCTTCTTTTGTTGTTCGTCCGTGTTCGGATTCACTGTCGCAGCGTGGCACACCGCTGAGGCTGCGATCGAACAGAAGATGAGGTACTGCTTCATGGCTGCGTGATTAAACGCTTGCGATGCGGCACCTCGCTACACAGCTCCGGTGAACCATTGCGCGGTGCCGCAACATCTGTAACACTGTGTCAGCAGTAACGCGAAACACCGTACAGCTCTTCGTACTGCCCCTCAAAATCGGCTCTGTTACAAATCCATCTCCTGGAGCAACATGACACAAGCCGCAGCCCGAACCGACAAGATCCTGGTCGTCGACGATGACGCCCGGATTCGCGACCTGCTGCGTCGATACCTCACGCAGGAAGGCTTCGAGGTGATCCTCGCCGAGGACGGCAAGGCGCTCAACCGCTTGATGCTCCGCGAGACGGCCGACCTCATCGTGCTCGACCTGATGATGCCGGGCGAAGACGGCCTGTCGATCTGCCGCCGCCTGCGCGCCGCGAACGACCGCACGCCGATCATCATGCTCACCGCCAAGGGCGAGGACGTGGATCGCATCGTCGGCCTCGAAGTCGGCGCCGACGATTACCTGGGCAAGCCCTTCAATCCGCGCGAATTGCTGGCCCGCGTGCACGCCGTGCTGCGCCGCCGCCCCGCGCAGGAAGCGCCCGGCGCGCCGTCGAGCGACAACGAAGTGGTCACCTTCGGCCCGTTCCAGTTCGACCTCGGCGCGCGCACGCTGCGCAAGAACGGCGAGGAACTGCCGCTGACCACGGGCGAGTTCGCCATGCTCAAGGCGCTGGTGCGCCATCCGCGCCAGCCGCTGTCGCGCGAGAAGCTCGCGCAGCTCGCGCGCGGCCGCGAGTTCGAGCCGTTCGATCGCAGCCTCGACGTGCAGGTTTCGCGCCTGCGCAAGCTCGTCGAAGCCGACCCGGCCTCGCCGCGCTACATCCAGACGGTGTGGGGCGTGGGCTACGTCTTCGTGCCGGACGGCGCGAGCTGACCGGCAACAGAATGACTTCGCGGCGCTTCGATGACAGAATGACTCGTCATTGAAGTCATTCGCGGCGGGGCCGCAGTCATTCCGTCATCGCAGATGATCCGAGGGGGTTCCACGAGCATCGACATCACCAGCCCGGCACCGCTGGAAACGGCGCCGGCGCCGCTCGAAATGCGGCCGCGCGTGGGCCTGTCGCTGTTCTGGCGCACGTTCTTCCTGCTGTCGCTGCTTCTGGTCGGCTCGATCGTCGCGTGGCTGCAGACCTTCCGCGCCCTCGAGTTCGAACCGCGCGCGGTGCAGACGGCGCAGCAGATCGCCACGCTGGTGAACCTGAGCCGCGCCGCGCTGATCCATTCCGACGCGATCGCGCGCGTGTCGCTGATCAAGACCCTCGCCGACCAGGAAGGCGTGCGCATCGTGCCACGCGAGCCGACCGACCGTTACGCCCCCTTCGTGGGCGGCGAGCTCGACGAGCGCGTGATGGAAGAACTCGCGAGCCGTCTCGGCCCCGGCACGGTGATGGCCGCGAGCGTCAACAGCGAGCAAGGCCTGTGGATCGGCTTCAAGATCGAGCAGGACGCCTACTGGATGCTCCTCGACCGTTCGCGCCTGGAGAACGTCGGCGGCCGCACCTGGCTGATCTGGCTGATCACCGCGGCGGGCTTGTCGCTCACGGGCGCGGCCGTGATCGCGCGGCTGATCAATCGCCCGCTCAAGCAGCTGTCGTTCGCCGCATCGCGCGTTCGCGACGGCGACTTCGACGCGAGCCGGCTCGACGAGAAGGTTGCCACCAGCGAGATCCGCGAGGTCAATATCGGCTTCAACCGCATGGCGCAGCAGCTCGCGAAGATCGAACAGGACCGCGCCGTGATGCTCGCGGGCATCTCGCACGACTTGCGCACGCCGCTGGCGCGCCTGCGGCTGGAAACCGAGATGAGCGTCGCCGACGCAGATGCGCGCGAGCACATGGCCGCGGACATCGACCAGCTCGACGCGATCATCGACAAATTCCTCGATTACGCGCGGCCCGACCACGCGGAGCTCAAGCCGGTGTCGCTCAACGACGTCATCGAGGCGTGCCTGTACGCCGTGCAGGACCACGGCGACATCCGCATCAACCTCGACGTCACGAAGAACCTCTACGTGATGGCGGACGAGGTGGAGCTCGCGCGCGTAATCTCGAACCTGCTCGAGAACGCGCGCCGCTACGGCAAGACGCCGGAGACGGGCATCGCGATCGTCGACATCGCCGCGAAGGCGCGCAACGAATGGGTGCTGCTGAAGGTGCGCGACCACGGCATGGGCGTCGCGCCCGAGGCGCTGCCGAATCTCGTCAAGCCCTTCTTCCGCGGCGACGCGGCGCGCACGGCGGCGACGGGCGCGGGCCTGGGCCTCGCGATCGTCGACAAGACGGTGCAGCGCATGGGCGGGATCTTCGCGCTGTCGAACACGACGTCGGGCGGGCTCGCCGCGCACATCAAGCTGCAACGCGCCAGGAATGCGATGAACGGCAACGGCATTCAGCCGGCGCCGGGCGCCGAAGCCGCGCTGCACGAGTAGCTGCGCGCGCCGTTACTCGACGAGCAGCACCACCGCGCGCGCTTCGATCGCCAGGCCCTGCCCCACGGGCCCGAGCTTTTCCGCCGTCTTCGCCTTCACGTTCACTTGCGACGCGTCGAGCTGCAGCGCCTGCGCCAGCCGCGCGCACATCGCTTCGAGGTGCGGCGCGAGCTTCGGCGCCTGCGCGATCACGGTGCTGTCGACGTTGCCGATCCGCCAGCCGGCTTCGCGCACGCGCCGCGCGGTCTCCGCGAGCAGCAGCATCGAATTCGCACCCTTGAAGCGATCGTCCGTGTCCGGGAAGTGCCGGCCGATGTCGCCCAGGCCCGCCGCGCCGTAGAGCGCGTCGGTGATCGCATGGGCAAGCACGTCCGCGTCCGAATGGCCCAGCAACCCGCGCTCGTGCGGGATGTCGACGCCGCCGATGACGAGCTTTCGACCCGGCACCAGCGCGTGCGTGTCCCAGCCTTCGCCGATCCGGAGCTTTTGCGGCTGCGTCACCGCACGCGGCCCTTCAGCACCACTTCGGCCGCCGCGAAATCCTCGGGCCACGTCACCTTGAAATTCTGCGCGCCGCCTTCGACGAGCATCGGCTTCAGACCCAGCGATTCGATCGCGGCCGATTCGTCGGTGACCGAGTTGCCCGCGCGCTCCAGCGCCTGCATCAGCATGCCGATGCGGAACATCTGCGGCGTCTGCGCGAGCCACTTGTCGTCGCGGTCGATGGTCTCCACCGAGCGGCCGTCCGATTCGCGCTTGAGCGTGTCGGGCAACTGGTGCCCGAGCAAGCCGCCGACCTCGTCGCCCTGGCACGCATCGATCAGCTTGTCGATCAGTTCGGGCGTGACGAGGCAGCGCGCTGCGTCGTGCACCAGCACCCAGTCGTTCTCGGTCGCGCCCACGCGGCGCAGTTCGTAGAGGCCGTTCTGCACGGTCTGCGCGCGCGTGGCGCCGCCGCACGCGACGACCAGCGCCGATGTCGGATTGCGCTCGAAGAACCCGTCGCCGGGCGCCACGACCACCAGCGTGCGCGCGATGCGCTTGACGGCCGCGAATGCCGCAAGCGTGTGCCACACCAACGGCTGGCCTGCGATGCGTTCGTACTGCTTGGGGCCTTGCGTGCCGGCCCGGCTGCCCGTGCCCGCACACGGGACCAGCGCGTAGAAGCGGGGATTGAGTCTGCTGTCACTCGTTGCCATATCACCCATTCTAGAATCGCAACGTCGGTCCACCCCGCCCTTTTTTGGCATGCGGGGTGTCGTCATTTTTGGATTGAATGGAACTCCCCAAGCTCAATGCGGGTAAGCGCTTCGTGCTGCCGCGGCCGCCCGGCTCGGCCGACGCGCTGCTGCTCGCTCGCCTGGCCCAGCGCGAGAACGGCGCGCAGCGCCTCATCGCCATCGTCACGGCCAACGCCACGGACGCGCAACGGCTCGTGGCCGAGATGCCCTTCTTCGCACCCGGCCTGCGCGCGTGCCTGTTTCCCGACTGGGAAACGCTGCCGTACGACACCTTCTCGCCGCACCAGGACCTGATCAGCGAACGCCTCGCGACCTTGTGGCGCATTTCGCAGTCCGACGTCGACGTCGTCGTCGTGCCCGCGACGACGGCGCTCTACCGTCTCGCGCCGCCGGCATTCCTCGCCGGGTACACGTTCGAGTTCGCCGTGAAGCAGAAGCTCGAGGAATCGAAGCTGCGCGCGCAGCTCACGCTCGCGGGCTACAGCCACGTGACGCAGGTCGTCAGTCCCGGCGAATATGCGGTGCGCGGCGGCCTCATCGATTTGTTCCCGATGGGCTCCGGCGTGCCGTACCGCGTCGACCTGTTCGACGACGAGATCGATTCGATCCGCACCTTCGATCCCGATTCGCAGCGCAGCCTGTACCCCGTGCCCGAAGTGCGCCTGCTGCCGGGCCGCGAATTCCCGATGGACGACGAGGCACGCGCGCGCTTCCGGCGCCGCTGGCGCGAGTTGCTCGAAGGCGACCCGACGAAAAGCCGCATGTACAAGGACATCGGCAACGGCGTCGCGACGTCGGGCATCGAGTACTACCTGCCGCTGTTCTTCGACGAGACGGCGACCGTGTTCGATTACCTCGGCACGCAAGCCACGCTCGTCTTGCACGGGGACCTCGAGCCCGAGTTCCAGCGCTTCTGGCAGGACACGCGCGATCGCTTCCGCCTGTCGCAGGGCGATCCGGAACGGCCCGTGCTGCCGCCCGAAGCGCTGTTCCTTTCCACCGAGCAGTTCTATGCACGCGCCAATGGGCATGCGCAGCTGGCGATCCGCGCGAGCGGTGAAGCGCAACAACCCTTCGTCGAATTCGACGCACTGCCCAACATCGCCGCCGTGCGCGGCGCGGAAGACCCCCTCGCGCGCTTCAAGGAGCACGTGCGCAACACTCAGCACCGCGCGCTGATCCTCGCCGAAAGCGAGGGGCGCCGCGAGAGCCTGCTGGATTTCCTGCGCGCGAGCCATGTCGCGCCGCCCGCGTTCGATTCGCTCGAGGAGTTCCGCGGCAGCGACGAGAAGCTCGGCATCGCGATCTCGGAGCTCGACGTTGGTTTCGCGTGGCTCGAAGCGGGCATCGACCTCGTCACCGAGACCGAGCTGTTCGCCGCCGCACCGTCCGCTCGCCGGCGCAAGAAGCAGGAGCAGGTCAGCGACGTCGAGGCGCTGATCAAGGACCTGTCGGAGCTGAACGTCGGCGACCCCGTGGTGCACGCGCAGCACGGCATCGGCCGCTACAGGGGCCTGGTGAACATGGACCTGGGTGGCCAAGGCACGAAATCGGATGCACCTTCGGTGCAGGAATTCCTGCATCTCGATTACGCGGACAACGCGGCGCTGTACGTTCCCGTGAGCCAGCTGCACCTGATCAGCCGCTACACGGGCGTGTCGGCCGAAGAGGCGCCGCTGCACAAGCTCGGCTCGGGCCAGTGGGAGAAGGCCAAGCGGCGCGCCGCGGAACAAGTGCGCGACACGGCCGCGGAGCTTTTGAACATCTACGCGCGCCGCGCCGCGCGCGCCGGGCACGCGTTCCGCTTTTCCGCGCAGGACTACGAAGCGTTCGCGAACGATTTCGGTTTCGACGAGACGCCCGACCAGAACGGCGCGATCCACGCCGTCATCCAGGACATGGTCTCGCCGCAGCCGATGGACCGCCTGGTGTGCGGCGACGTGGGCTTCGGCAAGACCGAGGTGGCGCTACGCGCCGCGTTCATCGCGGTCACCGGCGGCAAGCAGGTCGCGTTCCTCGCGCCGACGACGCTGCTGGCCGAACAGCACTTCCAGACGCTGGTCGACCGCTTCTCGAAATGGCCGGTGAAGATCGCGGAGGTGTCGCGCTTTCGCTCGACGAAGGAAGTGAACGCCACGCTCAAGGGCCTGGCCGACGGCAGTGTCGACATCGTCGTCGGCACGCACAAGCTGCTGTCGGAATCGACGAAATTCAAGCAGCTCGGCTTGCTCATCATCGACGAGGAGCACCGCTTCGGCGTGCGCCAGAAGGAGCAGATCAAGGCGATGCGCGCGGAAGTGGATGTGCTCACGCTGACCGCGACGCCGATCCCGCGCACGTTGGGCATGGCGCTCGAAGGCCTGCGCGACCTCTCGGTCATCGCGACCGCGCCGCAGCGGCGCCTGGCGATCAAGACCTTCGTGCGCAACGAATCGAGTGGCGTGGTGCGCGAAGCCGTTTTGCGCGAATTGAAGCGCGGCGGGCAGGTCTACTTCCTGCACAACGAAGTCGAAACGATCCAGAACCGGCGCGAGCGGCTCGAGCAGTTGCTGCCCGAAGCACGCATCGCCGTTGCGCATGGACAGATGCCCGAGCGCGAACTGGAGCGCGTCATGCGGGATTTCGTCGCGCAGCGCTACAACGTGCTGCTGTGTTCGACGATCATCGAGACGGGCATCGACGTGCCGACCGCCAACACCATCGTCATCGCGCGCGCCGACAAGTTCGGGCTCGCGCAATTGCACCAGTTGCGCGGCCGCGTCGGGCGCAGCCACCACCAGGCCTACGCGTACCTGATGGTGCCCGACAAGGAGAGCCTCACGAAGCAGGCGGGCCAGCGGCTCGAGGCGATCCAGCAGATGGAAGAACTCGGCTCGGGCTTCTACTTGGCGATGCACGATCTCGAGATCCGCGGCGCGGGCGAAGTGCTCGGCGAAAGCCAGAGCGGCAACATGCTCGAAGTGGGATTCCAGCTGTACAACGAGATGCTCTCGGAAGCCGTGAAGTCGCTCAAGGCGGGCAAGGAGCCCGACCTGCTCGCGCCGCTGGCGGTCACCACCGAGATCAACCTGCACGCGCCCGCGTTGCTGCCGGAAGACTATTGCGGCGACGTGCACCTGCGCCTGTCGTTCTACAAGCGCCTGGCCACCGCGAAGACGACCGACCAGATCGACTCGCTGCTCGAGGAAATCGTCGATCGCTTCGGCAAGCTGCCGCCGCAAGCGCAGACGCTGATGGATGTGCACCGCCTGCGCGTGCTGGCCCGCCCGTACGGCGTCGTGAAGGTCGACGCCGCGCCGGGCGTCATCAACGTCACGTTCAAGGCGAACCCGCCGCTCGACCCGATGCGCATCATCGAGGTCGTGCAGAAGAACCGGTACATCAAGCTCGCCGGCAACGAGAAGCTGCGCATCGAGCGCGCGCTGCCCGATCCCAAGGACCGCGCGCAGCTGGTGCGCGACGTGCTGCGGTCGCTCGGGCAGCCCAAGCTGGCCGAGCCCGCATGAAGGAATCGAAGCAATGAACGAGTTCCGCGAAATCTCCCCCGGCCTGCTCATACGCGACGTCGATCCGCCGCTTCAGCTCGCGAACTTCAAGCTCGCCGCGTTCGACATGGACTCGACGCTGATCAACATCGAATGCGTCGACGAGATCGCCGACGCGGTCGGCAAGAAGGACGAAGTCGCCGCGATCACCGAGGCCGCGATGCGCGGCGAGATCGCCGACTACAAGGAGAGCCTGCGCCGGCGCGTGCGCCTGCTGCGCGGCGTGACCGTGGCCGACCTCGAGCACGTGTACGTGGAGCGGCTCCAATTCAACCCCGGCGCCGAGAAGCTCGTGAAGGCATGCCAGGCCGCGGGATTGAAGACGCTGCTCGTCTCCGGCGGGTTCACGTTCTTCACCGACCGCGTGCGCGACAAGCTGGGGATCGACTTCACGCGATCGAACGTGCTCGAGGTCGAGTCGGGCGCGAACTGCGGCCAGCTCACGGGCCGCATGGTCGACCAGGAATGGGGCGACATCTGCGACGGCGCCGAGAAGCGCAGGATGTTCCTCGAAACCTGCGCGCACCTGGACATCTCGCCGCGCCAGGCGATCGCCATCGGCGACGGCGCGAACGACCTGCCGATGATGGGCGAAGCGGGCCTGTCGGTCGCATACCACGCGAAGCCGAAGGTGCGCGAGCAGGCGATGGTGCAGATCAACTCGGGCGGGCTGGACCGGCTGCTGGAAATCGTCCGCTAAGGCAACAGCCGGACGCAGAGGTCGCAGAAACTACGCAGAAATCGCAGAATTCCTTTCGGCTCTTTTCTGCGTCTTTTGCGAAACTTCTGCGACTTCTGCGTCCGGCTGCTGCATTGATGCCTACGACGGCAACTTCACGCGAAAAGTCGTCCCCGCCCCGAGTTCGCTGCGCACTTCGATGCGCCCGCCGTGCATGTCCACCGCGTTCTTGACGATCGCCAGGCCCAGCCCTGTCCCCTGGATGGCGCCGACGTTGCTCGCGCGATGGAACGATTCGAACAGGTGATTGATCTCATCGGGCGGGATGCCGATGCCCTGGTCGCTGACCTCGAACACCGTCGATGACTCCTCGCGCCGCACGTGGAACCGCACCTCGCCGCCGCCGGGCGAGTACTTGAGCGCATTCGACAGCAGGTTGCTGAAGATGTGGCGCAGCAGCTTCTCGTCGTAGCTGCCCTCGTCCACGTCGTCCGAAACCGAAAGCGACACCTCGCCCGCCCCGCCCTTTTGCTGCGCGCGCGCCTCGTCGACGAATTGCCGGCACAGCGGCGCGAGGCGGATGCGCTGCGGCTGGAACTCGAGCATGCCCGCATCGGCCTTTCCGAGCAGCAGCACGCGGTCCATCATGCGCGACATGCGCTGCACGCCGGCCAGCACGCTGTCGAGGATTTCCTCGCGCTCGGTCTTCGCGAGGCGGTCGCCGTAGTGGCGCAGCAGTTCTTCGGCCGACATGATCGCGGCGAGCGGCGTGCGGAACTCGTGGCTCGTCATGGCGACGAAGCGGCTGCGCAATTCGTTCAGGGCTTTCTGCTGCTCGAGCGCCTCGCGGATTTCCGTCTCGGAGTTCTTGCGTTCCGTGATGTCCAGGAAAGTCCAGATCACGCCGGAATCGGGGTCGAGCGGGCGCACGCAGCTGCCGCCGATCTCCACCCAGAACAACTCGCCGTCCCGGCGCTTGATCCGCAGTTCGCGGATGTACGAACCGGTGTCGAACAGCGCCGCGCGCGCGTCCTCGCGGAACCGGCGATAGGCCTGGTCGCCCTCCAGGATGAAATGGAACGGCTGCCCGAGCAGCTGCTCGCGCGCGTAGCCGAGCATGTGCGCGAACTTCTCGTTCACCCATTCGAGCTTGATGCCCACCGACAGCACGATGCCCACCAGCGCGTTGTTCAGGATCGCCTCGCGCTCGGAGCTGGTCTTCTGCAGCTGCGCCTCCAGCTCCTTGCGCTGGGTGATGTTCATGATCACCCACACGGTGCCGTTCGTGAGGTCCTCGCCGTTCACCGCCTTGCCCGAGAGCAGCACCCAGATGCGCGAGCCGTCGCTGCGCTTCATCTGCATCTCGCTTTCGAACACCTCGCCGCGCGCGACCGCCGCCGCGACGCCCCCGCCGACCTGCAGGTACTGCTCGCGCGAGAGGTAGAAGTTCTCCATCGACAGCCCCGGGCGCGCCTGCATGCCGAAGATCTCCATGACCGGCTTGTTGCCCCAGCGCAGGCGCCCGTCCGCCGTGAGGAACGCGATGCCGACGATCGAGTTCTGCAGCACCACCTCGCGCTCCTCGAGCACGGTGCGCAGGTGGTTCTGCGACTGGCGCAGCGCCTCGACCATCGCGTGCTCGGCCGCGATGCGCGCCTGAGCCTGCTCCTTGTAGCGCCGCGCGACGTTGATGCGATCGCCCAGCGCGAACGACAGCATCACCATTTCCAGCGCCGAGCCGACCAGCAGCGCGTTCGCGGTGAAGAAGTTGGACGGCACCATGCCGACGTTGTGCATGGACAGCGTGACGACGCCGAAGAGCAGCAGCGCCCACGCGAAAGCGAAGTACTTCGCCCCGGCGAACTCGCGCTTCACGCTCAGCACGCCGACCACCACCATCGTCAGCACGCTGACGACGGCGAGCACGGTCACCATGTACGTGGACACCGTGTAGGGCAGGAACATCGCGGCCAGGATCGACAAGGCCCATCCGAGCATCTGCGCGAGCAGGAACTTGTCGATCACGGGCATGCGCTGCGCGCTCGCGAGGAAGCTGCGTGCGAACAACAGCCCGAACAGCGCCGCCGCCGCGAGCCCGACCGGCGGCGACACGCCGTTCCACCAGGTCCAGTCGGTCCAGAGGAATTGCGCGCCCAGCCCGGTGAGCGCGGCCTGGCCGATGCCCATGCCGGCGACGAACAGCACGTAGAACAGGTATGCGCCCTCGCGCACGGAGATGAACAGCAGCAGGTTGTAGAGGAACAGGCCGATCAGCAGGCCGAAGTACAGGCTGAGCGCGGAGTACGTGACCAGGTCGTGCTGCCACAGGGCCTGCGGCTGCCACAAGGTCGCGGGCGCGGCCACCGTCCCTTCCGATTCGATGCGCAGGTAGATCGCGCTGCGCCGCCCGGGCTCGACGTGCAGCGGCACGACGTGGTTGCGATGCACGATGACGCGATGCGAGAACGGGTAGAAGTCGCCGCCGGTCTGCTCGATGTAGCCGCCGCCCGGCGCGGGCGAATAAAGCTCGAATCGATCCAGCGGCGGATAGGCGATCTCGAACAGCCAGTCGGGCCGCGCATTCGCCTGCGCATCGAAGGTGACCTGCAGCCAGATCGCCGAATGCGTGAGGCCGAAATTCGCGCCCGGCCCGTTGCGCGGCACGGGCTTGAACCGCGCCTGCATGGCGGGCTGGCGCACGTCGTCGAGCGTGAGCTTGCCGCCCTTGTCCTCGAGGTAGAGGAAAGCCCGCGACAAGTCGTAGCTGTCCGCCTCTCGCACCGCGACCACGCCGGGTTGCCCCTGCGCGAGCGCGCTGCAGGCCGCGCAGGCCCATGCGAGGAAGAGCAGCGCGACGCGCATCAGGCCCTGTCGATGCGCGGCCGCCCGGCTTCGACCGAGAACGCCGCCAGCGTTTCGATCTTCGTGTCGGGCCGCGTGACGTCGTCGACCACGCGCAGCGTCGTCGTGAGGCCCTTGGGCGTGAACTCCACGACGCCGTAGCCCTTGCGCTTGTTGTCCGCGAATACGATGTGCGGGTTCTCGGCGACAACGGGAGCGACGTCGTAGTTCTGCGAGCGCGACGTGATGCTCGTGCCGCAGAACTCCACGCCGACGGTGGCGCTGTCGGGCCGCGTGTAGTCCGCCTTGACGTGGCCGACCCAGTTCTCGTGCACGTCGCCGCCCAGCAGCACGGGGTTCGGTGTCTTGTTGCGCTCGAGGCTTTCGGCCAGGCGCTTGCGCGCAGCGGGATAGCCGTCCCATCCGTCGTTCCAGAGCTTGCGGCCCGGGCCGGCCTGGAAGTCGCGCTGCCCGAACAGGGTCTGCTGGCCCAGCACGGTCCACGTCGCATCGCGTTGCGCGAACACGCCGTCGAGCCACTGCTCCTGCGCCGCGCCGAGCAACGTGCGCTTCGGGTCGTCCCAGCTGTCGCAGGTGGCGGGGTCGAGCGTCGCCGATCCCAGCTTGCCCGCCGGGTTGCACGCATGCGCGTCGCGATACTGCCGGTCGTCGATCATCACGATGTTCGCGAGCTTGCCGAAACTCTGCTGCGAATAGATGCGCGTCTCCGCCCCGCTGCGCGACCCATCAACTGCGTGCGTGAGCACGGATGCGCGCAGCGGCATGTGTTCGTAATAGGCCTGGTACGCGGCGGCGCGGCGCTCGGCGAAATTCGCGACCGCCACGCCGCTGCCCGCGACGAGCCCCGCGTAATCGTTCTGCACCTCGTGGTCGTCCCAGGCCAGCAGCCAGGGGCATGCAGCGTGCATCGCCTGCACGCTGGCTTCGCTGCGATGCAACGCGTAGCGCGCGCGGTATTCGTCCAGGGTCGTCACCCAGCCGCCGGTGGGCACGCGCACCGCGTTGGGGGCGGCGGGATATTCGTAGATGTAGTCGCCGAGGAACAGGACCAGGTCCAGGTTCTCCGCGACCATGTGCCGGTACGCGCTGAAATAGCCGTGGTCCCAGCGCATGCACGACGCGTACGCGAGCCGCAGGCGCGACACCATCGCATCCGGCGCGGGCATCGTGCGCGTGCGGCCCGTCGTGCTCACCGCATCGCCCGTCATGAAGCGATAGAAATACCAGCGGTCGGGCTCGAGGCCGCCGACTTCGGCGTGCACCGAGTGAGCGAGTTCGGGCACGGCTTGCTGCTGGCCGCGCTGCACGATGCGCGTGAACTGGTCGTCGTGCGCCACTTCCCAGCGCACCGTGACGGGTTGCGCGGGAAGCTCGCCGACGAGCCGTGTCCACAGCACCACCGAGTCGTGCAGCGGCGAGCCGCTCGCGACACCGATGGCGAACGGATCGGACGTGAACTTCGCCTGCGACCAGCCGGCGCGCGGCAGCGATGCGGCGGCCGCCGTCGCCACCGCGAGTTTGAGGAGATGCCTGCGTTCCATCGAAAGTCCTGCCTGAGTGTGCGAGAGCGTGCGGGGCACTATAGCAATCGCGTCGCTTCGTCCGCCTCCGCGCGCAGCCAGCGCGCGAACGCATGCGCATCCGGGTTGTCTGCACCGGCATCGCCGATGACGATGTAGTAGCCGCGCTCCGATGCCGCGCGCGCGCCGAACGGCGCGACGAGCCGCTTGTCCTTCATCAGTTCCGCGAGCAGCGGCAGGCGCCCGATCACCACGCCCTGCCCCGCCACCGCTGCGGCCACGGCATCGGAGTACGACGTGAAGCGCACCGTGTTCTTCATGCGCAACTGCGCGATGCCCATGACCCGGAACCACGGCTCCCAGTCCATGGTCGGCGTCGTGCCCTCCATTTCGACGGTGAGCAGGGTGTGGTGGGCGAGGTCCGCGGGCTTCTTCAGCGGATGGTGCTTGCCGGCCACCAGCTTCGGCGAGCAGACCGGCAGCACCACCTCCTCGAACAACGGAGCGCCCTCGCCGCTGCGGGTGGGAATGAAGCGCACGGCGACGTCGACGCGATGCCGCTGCAGGTCCAGGATCTGCGAGGTCGCGGAGATGCGCACGTCCACCGCGGTGTTCGCATCGGTGAAGCGCGACAGGCGCGGGATCAGCCAGAGCGACGCGAAGCCGGGCGTGCAGGTGATCGCCACGTGGCGCATCCCCGACTGCGCGCGCACACGCGTCGTGGCGTCGCGCAGGCGCTCGAGGCAATCCACCACCGCCCGCTGCAGGACCAGCCCGGCATCGGTCAGCGCAAGCGAGCGATGGCGCCGCTCGAACAGCGCCGCACCGAGATGCGCCTCGACCTGCTGCACCTGGCGGCTGATCGCCGATTGCGTGAGGAACAGTTCATCCGCCGCGCGCGTGAAGCTCAGGTGGCGCGCCGCCGCCTCGAAGGTGCGCAGCAAGTCGAGCGGCGGCAACTCGTGGCGGGTCGCGGGGGCGGGCGCTTTGGCATTCGCTGCAGGCATGCGATGGATTCCGAATCAGCGTTTGTGGCGAGTGACGCCGCCCAATATATTGATTCCCACCGCGAATGCCAACCGGGAGATGCCCATGCCCACCGAACCTGCCCTGATCGTCCTGGCCCCGCGCCAGTTGCACACCATCGCCGACGCGTCAGGCGTCGAGATCGCCTGCCGCAGCGGTGCGGTGTGGATCACCGTCGACGGCGACCTGAACGACTATGTGCTGGAAGCGGGCGACACGTTCGTGACCGACAAGCGGGCGCGGGTGCTGGTCTACGCGCTCGGCGCGGCGCGCATCGACCTGGCCCAGCTCCAGAGCAGGAAAGACACGATGGTGATGTTGAGCAGGTTCCACCCGATCCCGTTGACGAATGCCGCGCGGTAGCTGCCGGTCCAGTCGAACACCGCGCCGGACAGCCAGCCGCCCAACGCCATCCCGAACAGCGTCGCCATCAGCACGACCCCCACGCGGCTGCCCACCTGCGCGGCCGGGAAATGCTGCCGCACGATGAGTGCGTAAGCCGGGACGATGCCGCCCTGGAACAGACCGAACAAGCCCGAGACGACATAGAGCGACACCAGGCCGGTGTACGGCAGGAACAGCAGCAGCGCGATGCCTTGCAGGATCGAGCCGAGCAGCAGCGTGCGCAGGCCGCCGATGTGGTCCGACACCCAGCCCGACACGAGGCGGCTCACCACACCGAGCCCCAGCATCAGCGACAGCATCTGCGCGCCGCGCACGGGGCCGAAGCCGAGGTCGCTGCAATACGCGACGATGTGGACCTGCGGCATCGACATCGCCACGCAGCACGACACGCCCGCGACGCACAGCAGGCCCTGCACGAGCGTGGGGTTCAGCCCCATGGGCTTCGCGTCCCGGCGCGGCAGCGCCGCCGACGCGACACGCACTTCTTCTTCGCGCTGCTGCGGCGGCGGCCGGCGCAGCACGAGCCCCAGCAGGGGAATCGAGATGGCGCAGAACACGCCGATGCCGACGTACGTGGCGCGCCAGCCCGAGGAGCCGATGAAGAACTGCATCACCGGTGGCCACACCGCGCCCGCCGCGTAGTTGCCGCTCATGCAAATGGCCAGCGCGATGCCGCGCCGGCGGTCGAACCACTTCGACGTGTCCGCCACGAGCGGCGCGAACGTCGCCGACGTGCCGAGCAAGCCGATGAACAGGCCCTGCGCCACGTCGAACAGCAGGAGATTCGGCGCCAGCCCGGCGCCGATGAAGCCCGCGCCAAGCCCGAGCCCGCCGACAACCACCGGCGCAATCACGCCGAGGCGATCGGCCAGCTTGCCCATCATGACACCGCCGATGCCGAAGCCGATCATCGTCAGCGTGTAGGGCAGCGACGCGGCGCCGCGATCGACCGCGAAGTCGGCCTGGATGCGCGGCAGCACCACGCTGATCGAATACATGCCGCAGCCGCCGATCGTCATGAGCATGAACGACGCGACGAGGCGCAGCCACGCGTACGGCGACTCGATGCCTTGGTCGCGGATCACGCTTGCCACACACCCCAACCTTTCGCGCGCAGCGCGATGCCCAGTTCCACTTCCATCTCGCGCGCCTTCTCGTAGGCCATCGGGTTGAACTGCTCGTACACCTGCGGCAGCAGCCGCACACCGTAGTCGCGCACGAACGTGTTCGCCTGGATGCCCGCCTTGTGCTTGTCGAAGCGCACGTCGGGATCGAGCCCCGTCATGCCCACGTACGCGAACGGCTTGCCCAGCTGCCAATCGGGATTGGCGCGGCGAAAGCGCGCGACGTTCCAGACGCGATCGGACAGTTCGACGACATACACATGGTAGTGCGGGGCTTTCACGCGGGAGTCCAGCGGACGGTGCCTATCGGCGGGTGACTATAGCGGCAAGCTGTAAGGACCGGCGGCGTGGGGCGACTCAAGCGCAACAGGCCGCACACGGCGGCGTGTTTGAACCCAACCGACCAGGAGATATCGATGCAATTCAGGAAGATCGCCACCACGCTCGCCGCCGCCACGCTGCTCGCCGCCGCCGGCTCCGCTTACGCTGCCGGCACCGTTTCCGAGTACTACCCGTTCTCGGAAATCATGTCGATGAAGATGATGGACAAGAACAAGGACGGCATGGTGTCCAAGAAGGAATTCATGGACATGATGTCCATGGCCTGGGACATGAACGCCAAGAAGATGACGGTCAAGGGCGACAAGATGACCACCGACCAGTTCAACCAGCTGCTGCAGTACCTCAAGGCCGGCGGCTGAAGCCGCACGCGGCCCGCATAATGGCGGGGCCATGGAGCAGCGCCCCGCCCGCCGCCATTTCTCGATGCTGCGCGAGTTCCACCTCGCCGACTTCTTCACGCTCGGCAACGCGGCGTGCGGTGCCGGCGCGGTGCTGCTCGCGATGCTCTCGATGGCCGGCGGATCGGCGGTGCACTTCTATGCCGCCGCCGCGCTCGCGCCGGCGGCACTGGTGCTCGACGTGCTCGACGGCCGCATCGCCCGCGCACGCCACGAGAACTCGCCGCTCGGGCGCGAACTCGATTCGCTCGCGGACGTCATCTCGTTCGGCGTCGCGCCGGCTGCCCTCGCGTTCACCGCCGGCATGCAGGGCGCCTGGGATGCGGCGGCGCTGGTGTACTTCGTGTGCTGCGGCGTGAGCCGGCTCGCGCGCTACAACGTCACCGCCGAACAGCTCGCGGACACGGCCGGCAAGGTGCATTACTTCGAAGGCACGCCGATTCCGACCAGCGTCGTGCTCACCGCGATCCTCGTCGTGCTGCAGTGGCAAGGCCGCACCGGCGCCGCGCTGTGGGGCGGCGCGTTCGCGCTCGGGCCATGGGAACTGCACCCCCTGTCGCTGCTCTACGTCCTGTCGGGCAGTTTGATGATCAGCAAGTCGCTGCGTATCCCGAAGTTCTAACGATTCACGTTTCAGCGCGACAATGCGCACATGCGTTCCTCATCGAATGTGCGTTTGTTCATCGCGCTGTGGCCGACCGACGGCGTGCGCTCGCACGTCCATGAGTGGCAATCGCAATGGCAATGGCCAGAGAAGGCGAGCGTGGTCGCACCCGAGCGCCTTCACGTCACCTTGCACTTCCTCGGCGAAGTCCCGGCCGAACGGATCCTCGACCTGAAGTACGTGCTGCAGCCGATCCGCGCCCAGCAATTCGAGCTGCATTTCGTGCGCTCGGAGATGTGGCCGCACGGCGTGGCGGTGATGCGGCCCGTGCACTCGCCGATGCCGCTGCGCGGCCTGCACGGGCGCATCGGCCTCGCACTCGCGTCCATCAAGATGACGCCGCAGGACCGGCCGTTCCGCCCGCACGTCACGCTCGCGCGGCGCGCGGCGGGCGCGCTGCCGCCGCCGCATCCCCCCGACGTGACGTGGGCGGCGCACGACGGCTTCGCGCTGGTGCAGACGGTGCCCGGCGGGCGCGGCTACGAGATCCTCGGGCGTTTCGGCAGCTAGGCCTTCGCGGCCTGCAACTGCGCGCGCGTCCAGCGCACGATGTCGCCCGCGCCGAGCGCGCCGGCCTGGCGCGCGACCTCGCGCCCGTTCACGAACAACGCGAGCGTGGGAATGCTGCGGATGTTCAGCCGCGCACCGAGTTCCTGCGCCTCGTCGGTGTTGACCTTCGCCAGGCGCACGTGCGGCTCGAGCTGCGCGGCG
>DATBPW010000019.1:0-1577 GCA_036561125.1 Ramlibacter sp.
TCTCGCGCTGGTTCGAGCGCGCATTCGACTTCGTGCACCGCATGTACGAGCACAGCCTCGACTGGGCGCTGGGCGCGCGCTGGCTGGTGCTGCTGATCCTGCTGCTCGTCATCGGCCTGAACGCGTACCTGTTCATCGAGGCGCCGAAGGGCTTCTTCCCGCAGCAGGACACCGGGCAGATCGTCGCCGGGATGCGCGCGGACCAGAGCATCTCGTTCCAGGCGATGCAGGACAAGCTGCGCACCGTGGTGAACATCATCCGCAAGGATCCCGCCGTCGACACGGTGGTCGGCTTCACGGGCGGCAGCCGCGCGGGCGGCGGCTTCATGTTCGTCAACCTCAAGGACCCGTCGCAGCGCAAGGGCGTCGCGGGGCAGGCGGTGATCGCGCGGCTGCGGCCGCAGCTTGCGCAAGTCACGGGCCTGAGCCTGTTCCTCAGCCCCGTGCAGGACCTGCGCATGGGCGGGCGCCAGACCAACAGCACCTACCAGTACACGCTCAAGAGCGACAACGTCGCCGACTTGCGCACCTGGGCCGCGCGCCTGGCCGAATCGATGAAGCGCCAGCCGGCGCTGACCGACGTCGACACCGACACCAACGACACGGCCGTCGAGGTGTACGTCGACATCGACAAGGACACCGCGTCGCGCCTGGGCATCTCGTCGCGCGACATCGACAACGCGCTGTACGACGCGTTCGGCCAGCGCCAGGTGAGCACGATCTACGGCGAGCTGAACCAGTACCACATCATCCTCGGCGCGGCGCAGCGCTATGCGCTCAGTCCCGAAGCGCTCAAGGACGTCTACGTGCCCGCCAAGAACGTCGCGGGCGCATCGACGACGACCAGCTCCGACAGCGGCGTCGCCACGTCGCCGGCGGCCAAGCAGGTGGTGAACGCTTCGCTGCGCGACCAGGCCACGGGGTCGGCCCTGAGTTCGGCGGCAACGACGATGGTGCCGCTGTCGGTGATCGCCAGCATCAAGGAGCGGCCGGCCGCGGCGACGGTGAACCACCAGGACGCGGAGCTGGCGACGACGGTGTCGTTCAACCTCGCCGACGGCTACAACCTCGCGCAAGGGCAAGCGGCGGTGCGGCAGGCCGAAAGCGAGATCGTCATGCCGGCCAACGTGCGCGGCAGCTTCCAGGGCACCGCGCTGGCGGCGCAGCAGTCGGCACAGCAGCAGCCGCTGCTGATCCTCGGCGCGCTGGTGGTCATCTACATCCTGCTGGGCATCCTCTACGAGAGCCTGATCCATCCGCTCACGGTGCTCTCGACGCTGCCCTCCGCCGGTGTCGGCGCCGTGCTCGCGCTGCTGCTGTTCCACATGGACCTGTCGATCATCGCGCTGATCGGCCTGTTCCTGCTGATCGGCATCGTCAAGAAGAACGCGATCCTGATCATCGACTTCGCGCTGGACGCGGAGCGCTCGCGCGGCATCTCGGCGTACGAGGCCGTGCGCGAGGCGAGCCTGCTGCGCTTCCGCCCGATCCTGATGACGACGCTCGCCGCGGGCCTGGGCGCATTGCCGCTCGCCATCGGCTTCGGCGAAGGCGCGGAGCTGCGCCGGCCGCTGGGC
>DATBPW010000020.1:0-5710 GCA_036561125.1 Ramlibacter sp.
GCATCCAGCGAGTTCTGGCAGATGCCTTCCATGCCCAGGCTCTTCGCGACCATTTCGCGATCGAGCGGGTAGCTCGTGCCCGCCAGCGCCGCAGCGCCCAGCGGCAGGCGGTTCACGCGATGCCGCACTTCGGCCATGCGCTCGGCGTCGCGCGCGAACATCTCCACGTACGCGAGCATGTGGTGCCCGAACGTCACAGGCTGCGCCACCTGCAGGTGCGTGAAGCCGGGCATGACCACGTCGGCGTGACGGTCCGCGAGGTCCACCAGCGCTCGCTGCAACTCGACGAGCCCGGCGCGGATGTTGTCGATCTCGCCGCGCAGCCACAGGCGCAGGTCGGTGGCGACCTGGTCGTTGCGGCTGCGGCCGGTGTGCAGGCGCTTGCCGGCATCGCCCACGATCTGCGTCAGGCGCGCCTCGACGTTCAGGTGGACGTCCTCGAGTTCCAGCTTCCATTCGAACGACCCGGCCTCGATCTCGTGTGCGACCTGCTCCAGGCCTTTCTCGATCGCGGCGAGGTCTTCGGCGCTGATGATCCCCTGCGCCGCCAGCATGCGGGCGTGGGCCAGCGAGCCTTCGATGTCGGCGCGCCACATGCGCTGGTCGAACGCCACGCTGCCGGTGTAACGCTGCACCAGCTCGCTCATGGGCTCGGAGAACAGGGCGGACCAGCCTTCGGACTTCTTGTCGAGAGGATTCATGGGGTGGGCTCGGGCGGGTCGCCAAGGCGGCGAGGATCACGAATAATCGGCGCTGATGAGGCACCGGTGAACGACTCGCAAATTCTATCGGCCTTCCAGGAGCTGGCGGCGTCGGCACGCCGGCCGCGGCGGCGCGCGCTCGTGTTCGACGCCTGCCACCTCGGTGTCGTGCTGCGCGCCGTGCTGTTCGTCGAGGTCGTCGTCGCGGTCGGGGCGATGTTCGGGGCGCGCGATGCACAGGAGTGGCTGCTGCGCCTGGCCGTGATGAGCGCAGCCGCGTTTCCCGCCACGCTGGCCTGGCTCGTGATCGCGTGCGCCCTCAAGACCGTTCTCGAAAGCCTGCCGCCCCCCGTGCAACAGGCGTTCGGCGTGGCGCTGGGCGCGCTCGTCGGCCTGTTCGCTTGCGGGCTGGTGAAATTCAGCGGGTTCGCAGCGCAGCCGCCGTGGGTCGCTTCCGCCTTCACCGGCGCGCTGCTGGCGGCGGCGCTGGTCGCGGCGCTGGTGCTGCGTGCCAAGGCGCGCACGCCCGCCGATACCGCCGCGCGCCTGTCGGAGCTGCAGTCGCGCATCCGGCCGCACTTCCTGTTCAACACCCTGAACAGCGCCATCGCCCTCGTGCGCGAGGACCCGGCGCGGGCCGAAGTGATCCTCGAAGACCTCGCGGACCTGTTCCGCCATGCGCTGGTGGATTCGGGCGAGGCCGTGTCGCTGGCCGACGAGATCGAACTGGCGCGTCGTTACCTGGAGATCGAGCAGGTGCGCTTCGGCGACCGGTTGCAGGTGGAATGGTCGATCGATCCCGCGGCGGCGGCGGCGCGCGTGCCACCCCTGGTGCTGCAGCCGCTCGTGGAGAACGCCGTGAAGCACGGCGTCGAGCCCAGCGAAGCCGGCGCGCAAGTGAAGATCTCGACCCAGCGGCGCGGCGCCACGGTGGTCGTCAAGGTGACCAACACCGTTCCCGCGGGCCAGGGCGCGCGCGGGCACGGGGTCGCGCAGGCCAACGTCGGCGAACGCCTGGTGCTGCTGCACGACGTGCAGTGCACGTTCCAGGCGATGATGAAGGACGGCGTGTACCAGGTCCGCATGGAAGTGCCCGCATGACGCTGCAGGTTCTCATCGTCGACGACGAGCCGCTCGCGCGCTCGCGCCTGCGCACGCTGCTGGCCAGCTGCGACGCGCCGCCGGTCCACGTGTCGGGCGAGGCGGGGAGCGCCGCGCAGGCGATGGAGCTGCTCGCGCACACGCCGGTGGACGCCGTGCTGCTCGACGTGCAGATGCCCGGCGCGGACGGCGTGACACTGGCGCGCGCGATGCGCGACCTCGCGCGTCCGCCCGCGATCGTGTTCGTCACTGCGCACGCGCAGCACGCGGTGGCGGCGTTCGAGCTGGAGGCGATCGACTACCTCACCAAGCCGGTCCGCCTGGAGCGCTTGCAGGCTGCGCTCGCCAAGGTGAACCGGCGCGCCGCTCCCGCCGCGCCGCAGGCGGAACCGGAGGTGCTGCTCATCCAGGACCGCGGCCGAACGGAGCGCGTGCCCCTGAACGAGGTGCTCTACCTCAAGGCAGAGCTCAAGTACGTCACCGTGCGCACCGCGGCGCGCAGCTACATCCTCGACGGCTCGCTGGCTGAGCTGGAAGAAAAGCATCGCGCGCAGTTCATCCGCATCCATCGCAACGCATTGGTGGCGAGAAGGGCCGTGCGAGCGCTCGAGAAGCACTACGATGCGGAGGAAGGCGAAGGTTGGGCCGTGCGACTCAATGGCATCGACGAGCTGCTCGCGGTTTCGCGGCGGCAGCTCGGGGCGGTGCGGGAGGCACTCTCGGGCTGAAGACACCTCGCCGATCCTTCGACCATGGACCGGCAACAAGAACGAATCGAACAGGCATTGGACCCGCGCGCACCGCCCGCACCGGCGGCGAGCGCACCTGCACCCGCGCCAGAGGAGCCCGCGCCGGCGCTGCTGGACATGCCGGTGCAAGTGCGCAGCGTGACGCTCATCGCGCTGGCGTGCATGCTGGCGATCGCGACGCTGCGCTGGGCGCACTCGTTCTTCATCCCCGTGATGATCGGCTTCCTCCTGAGCTATGCGCTGTCGCCGATCGTCGACGCGTTGCAGCGCGTGCGCGTGCCGCGCGCGCTGAGTTCCGCCGTGCTGATCCTCGGGATGCTCGCGATCGCGGGCGGCGTGGTGTGGTCGTTCAGCGACGACGCCAACGCACTCATCGATACCTTGCCCGCCGCGACGGCAAAGCTGCGCAACAAGGTGCGCGACAGGATTTCCGGCCGCGCCACGCTCGACACCGTGCAGAAGGCCGCCACGCAACTGGAGCAGGCCGCGGCCGAGGCCGGGCCGGCCACGCCGCCGCAACGCGGCGTGCAGCGGGTGGTGATCGAAAAGCCGCACTTCGACGTGCGCGAGCACCTGTGGACGGGCACGATCGGCCTGCTGAGCCTGGTGGGGCAGGTCATCGTGGTCACGTTCCTCACGTTCTTCCTGCTGCTGTCGGGGGACACGTTCCGGCGCAAGCTCGTGAAAATCGCCGGCCCCGAGCTCAGCACGAAAAGAGTCACCGTGCAGGCGCTCGACGAGATCACGCAGCAGATCCAGCGCTACCTGCTCGTTCAATTGCTCGCGAGCATCCTCGTCGGCGTCGCGACGTGGTTGTCGTTCTGGGCGCTCGGCCTGAATCACGCGGGCGTGTGGGGCGTGTTCGGCGGGTTGCTGAACCTCATTCCCTATATCGGCGCGGCGGTCATCACCGGTGCGGCAGCGCTCGTCGGGTTCATGCAGTTCGGCGAGATCGACAACGCGCTGTACATCGCGGGCGCGTCGCTCGCGATCCACGTCATCGTCGGCAACCTGCTGGTGCCGTGGTGGACGAGCCGCGCAAGCCGCATGAACCCCGTCGCCGTGTTCATCGGCGTGCTCGCCTGGGGCTGGCTGTGGGGCGTGTGGGGCCTGCTGCTCGGCATCCCCATCCTGATGATCGTCAAGGCGGTGTGCGACCGCGTCGAGCATCTCAAGCCGGTGGGCGAGCTGCTCGGGCAGTGAGGTGCCGCATCAGCCGGTGTTGCGCAGGCCCGCGGCGATGCCGTTGATGGAGATGTGGATGCCGCGGCGCGAGCGCTCGTCGAGCTCGCCTTCGCGATGGCGCCGCACCAGTTCCACCTGCAGGTGGTGCAAGGGGTCGATGTACGGGAAGCGATGGCGGATCGAGCGCGCCAGCGCTGCGTTGTTCGCGAGGCGCTGCTTCTCGCCCGTGATCGCCTGCAGCGCGGCGGCGGTGCGGTGCCACTCGCCCTCGATCGCCGCGAAGATGCGTTTGCGCAGCTTCGCATCGTGCACCAGGCCGGCGTAACGCGATGCCAGCGCGAGGTCGCTCTTGGCGAGCACCATGTCCATGTTCGACAGCAGCACCTTGAAGAACGGCCATTGGCGATACATGCGTTGCAGGACGGCGAGCTGGTCGCGCTTCGCGCCGGCCACGAACGCGTCGATCGCGCTGCCGAAGCCATACCAGCCCGGCAAGGTGAGGCGGCACTGGCCCCAGCTGAAGCTCCACGGGATCGCGCGCAGGTCCTCGATGCGGTGCGTCGCCTTGCGCGCAGCCGGGCGCGAGCCGATGTTCAACTCGGCGATCTCGCGGATCGGCGTCGATTCGAAGAAGTACTCGGTGAAGCCGGGCGTGTCGTACACGAGCGCGCGGTACGCAGCCATGCTCGCTTGCGAGAGCGACTCGGCCGCTTCCAGGAATTCCTTCGGCGCGGCCTTGGCCGGTTGCAGCAGGCTGGCTTCGAGCGTCGCGGCCACGAGCGTTTCGAGATTGCGCCGGCCGATCTCCGGGTTGGCGTATTTCGACCCGATCACTTCGCCTTGCTCGGTCAGGCGGATCTGCCCGCGCACCGTGCCGGGCGGCTGCGCGAGGATCGCCTGGTAGCTCGGCCCACCGCCGCGCCCGACCGTGCCGCCGCGGCCGTGGAACATGCGCAGCTGGATGTTGTGGCTGTTCGCGAGCCGGTCGAACAGGTCCACCAGCGCGACGCCCGCGCGGTACAGCTCCCAGTTGCTGGTGAAGATGCCGCCGTCCTTGTTGCTGTCGCTGTAGCCGAGCATGATGTCCTGCTCGGCGCCGGAGCGCTGCACCAGCCGCGCGACACCGGGCATCGCATAGAACTCGCGCATGATGCGCGCCGCGTTGCGCAGGTCGGTGATGGTCTCGAACAGGGGCACGACGATGAGGTCGCACGTGCCGTCACGATCCAGCGTGCCGCGCATCAGGCCGGCTTCCTTTTCGAGCAGCAGGACCTCGAGCAGGTCCGACACGTCTTCCGTGTGGCTGATGATGTAGTGGCGGATCGCCTGCGCGCCGTAACGCTCGCGCATCGCGCGTGCCGTCTCGAAAACCGCCATCTCCTTCTGTGCGAGGGCCGAATATTTCGCGCCGATCACGCGCAGCGCGCGCGCGTCGCACAGCAGCTTCGCCAGCAGGTCGCGCCGCGCCGCTTCGCCCAGCTTCGCGTAGTCCGGCTCGATGCGCGCTGTCGCGAGCAGTTCGGCGACGACGAGTTCGTGCTGGTCGGAGCTCTGGCGCAGGTCCACCGTGGCGAGGTGGAAGCCGAACACCTCGACCGCGCGCACCAGCGGCGCAAGGCGCTGCTGCACGATCGCCGCGCCATGGTTGTCCCGCAGCGATGCCTCGATCGTGCGCAGGTCGGCAATGAACTCGGCGGCGCTCGAATACGGGTTCTGCGGCGGTACTGCATGGCGCGCCGCGTCGCCGCCGGTGAATTCCTTCAGTGTCGCGGCCAGCCGCGCGTACATCCCCGTGAGCGCGCGGCGGTACGGTTCGTCGAGGCGGTGTTCCGTCACGTCCGGCGAACCGTCGGCCAGTGCCCGCATCGCGTCGGTGATGCCCACCAGCACGGCCGATTGCGACAGCTCCTGCCCGAGCAGGTGCACTTCGGTGAGGAAGTGGCGCAGCGCGACTTCGGACTGCCGGCGCAGTGC
>DATBPW010000021.1:0-2905 GCA_036561125.1 Ramlibacter sp.
GGAAGGGCGCATCTGATGGCGCTGGCGCTGCACGTACGCCGCGGCGAGATGCGCGATGCCGATACCATCGCGCGCTTCAACGCCGCGATGGCCCGCGAGACCGAAGGCAAGGAGCTGATCGATGAAGTGATCGGCGCGGGCGTGCAGCGCCTGATCGACACACCCTCGCTCGGCTTCTACCTCGTCGCCGAACACGAGGGCAAGGTGGTCGCGTGCCTGATGATCACCAACGAATGGAGCGACTGGCGCAACGGCCTGTTCTGGTGGATCCAGAGCGTGTACGTCGATGCGGCGTACCGGCGCCAAGGCGTGTACCGGCGCATGTACGAAGAGGTGCGCGCCCTCTCTAAAGCGGATGCGGGCGTTTGCGGCTTCCGCCTTTATGTCGAGAAGGAGAACGAGGTGGCGCACGCGACGTACGCCTCGCTCGGCATGAAGGAGACGGACTACTTCATGTACGAAGAGCTCAAGCCGGGGATCAGGTTCTTGCGCTGACCGGCTGTCAGCACTCCTCCCACCAGCAGTTCCCGTCGCGCGCGATCATCGCGCTCGACGCGCTCGGGCCCCAGCTGCCCGACGCATACGGCCGCGGCGCGTTGTCGTCGCCCTGCCAGTGTTCGACCAGCGGCTCGACCCAGCGCCATGCTTCTTCCTGCTCGTCGGCGCGCACGAAGAGGTTCAGGCGGCCGTCGATCACGTCGAGCAGCAGGCGCTCGTAAGCGCCGACGCGTTCGGCGCCGAAGCGCTTGTCGAAATCCAGGTCCAGGTGCACCGGGGTGAGCTGCACGCCGCGCACATTGCGCCCGTCCTGCGCCTGCGCGAGCAGGTGCAGCTCCAGCCCGTCCTTCGGCTGCAGGTGGATGACGAGCTTGTTCACGTCGCCCACCGGCGTGTTGTAGATCGGGTGCGGCGTGGGCCGGAAGCTCACGACGATGCGCGCGTCGCGCTCGGCGAGGCGCTTGCCGGTGCGGATGTAGAACGGCACGCCGGCCCAGCGCCAGTTGGCGATCTCGGCGCGCAGCGCGACGAACGTTTCGGTCGTGCTCTCCGGATTCACTCCAGCTTCTTCGCGGTAACCCGGCACGGGCTCGCCGTGCAGCACGCCGGGCCCGTACTGCCCGCGCACGACGTGTTGCGACAGCGTCTCGGGCGTCCATGCCTTGAGCGAACGCAGCACCTTGAGCTTTTCGTCGCGGATGGCATCGCCATGCGAGTTGATCGGCGGCTCCATCGCCAGCGCGCACAGCAGTTGCAGCGCGTGGTTCTGCACCATGTCGCGCAGCGCGCCGGTCTGGTCGTAGAACGCGCCGCGCTTTTCCACGCCGAGGTCCTCGGCGATCGTGATCTGCATGTGCGAGATGGTCTCGCGACGCCACAACGGCTCGAACAGCGAATTGCCGAAGCGCAGCGCGAACAGGTTCTGCACCGCCGGCTTGCCGAGGTAATGGTCGATGCGGAAGATCTGCTTCTCGGGCACTGCGCGGCGCACCGTCTCGTTGATGTCGCGGTTAGACGCGAGGTCGTGGCCCAGCGGCTTCTCCAGCACGATGCGCGTGTTGGGCGTGTTCAGGCCCGCCGTGGCGATGCGATCGACGGCCGTGCCGAACAGGTTCGGCGCGGTCGCCAGGTACATCACGACGACGTCCGCGTTGCGCTGGCGCAGGCTCGAGCGCAGCCGCTCGAAATCCTTCGGCTTGGACAGGTCGACGCGAACGAAGTGCAGCAACTGCGCGAAGCGGTCGAACTCCTCGCACGTGGGGCGCTTGGCGCCGTCCACCGCTTCGAAGCGCGAGCGGATCAGGTCACGGTACTGCGCGTCGGACAGGTCGTCGCGTGCGATGCCGATGATGCGGCCGTCCTTGGGCAAGGTGCCGTGGCGGAAGGCCTGGAACAGGGCCGGCATCAGCTTGCGCCACGCGAGGTCGCCGGTGCCGCCGAAGAGGACGAGGTCGAAGCTCATGGGGCTTTCTTTTTGGAATCGACTACTTTAGCGGCTCGGCGCGGCAGAGGCTCGCCGCACCGCCCACAGCCGCGCGAGCGCCACGGATAATGCGCGGATGTCCCAACTCGACGCGCTGAAGAAACACACGACGGTGGTCGCCGACACCGGCGACTTCCGCCAGCTGGCGCAATACCAGCCGCAGGACGCCACGACCAATCCGTCGCTCATCCTCAAGGCGGTGCAAAAGCCCGAGTACGCACCATTGTTGAACGACACGATCGCGCGCTTCAAGACGAAGCCGCTCGACGAACAGATCGACCGCCTGATCGTGCGCTTCGGCTGCGAGATCCTGTCGATCATCCCGGGCCGCGTGTCGACCGAGGTCGATGCGCGCCTGAGCTTCGACACGATGGCTTCTTTCTCGCGGGCAGAACGGATCGTCGAGCTGTACGAAGCCGAAGGCGTGCCCGTCGATCGCGTGCTGATCAAGGTCGCGGCAACATGGGAAGGCATTCGCGCGGCCGAGAAGCTGGAGCAGCGCGGCATCCACACCAACCTCACACTGCTGTTCTCCTTCCCGCAAGCGGTCGCATGCGGTGATGCGAAGGTGCAGCTGATCTCGCCCTTCGTCGGACGCATCTACGACTGGTACAAGAAGGACGCCGGCGCCAAGTGGGAAGAGGCGGCCAATGCCGGTGCGCACGACCCGGGCGTGCAATCGGTGCACCGCATCTACAACTACTACAAGCACTTCGGGGTCAAGACCGAAGTGATGGGCGCGAGCTTTCGCAACAAGGGCCAGATCCTCGCGCTGGCCGGCTGCGATCTGCTCACGATCAGCCCCGAGCTGCTCGGCGAGCTCGCGGCGTCGGACGAACCGGCGCCGCGCGCACTCGACCCGCAGGCCGCGAAGAAGCTCGACCTGGTGCGCGCGCACTACGACGAGCCGCACTTCCGCTTCGC
>DATBPW010000022.1:0-1957 GCA_036561125.1 Ramlibacter sp.
CAATTCGTGCCGAAGGAGCACCTGATCCCGTGCACGAACTGCGGCATGGCGCCGATGAGCCGCGAGGTCGCGCTCGCGAAACTCGAAGCGATCGCGAAGGGCGCGGCGCTCGCGCGCAAGAGGTACGGCTGATGGCCGCGCGCCTGAACGCGCCGGCGCTCGCGCACCTGAGCGCGACGTTGCGATCGCATGTCGAGCGCGGCCGCATCCCGGGCGCCGTCGCGGCGATCGCGCGCGCGGGGCAGGTGGAGTACTTCGAGACCTTCGGCGTGCGCGACCCGAGCGCGGAAGCGAAGATGCCCGACGACGCGATCTTTCGCATCTACTCGATGACCAAGCCGATCGTGTCGCTGGCCGCGCTGGTGCTGATGGAAGAAGGCGCGCTGCAGATGAACGACCCGCTGCCCAGGTTCTTCCCGGAGTTCGCGAGCGCCAAGGTCGCGGTGGAGGATGCCGGCAGCGTGCGCCTTGTTCCAGCGCAGCGCGAAACCACGGTGCACGACCTGCTGCGGCATACGGCGGGGTTCACCTACGCGTTCCTCGGCACGAACGCGGTGCAGAAGCAATACGAAGCGGCGCAGATCGGCGACCGCGGGATCGGCAATCGCGAGTTCTGCAAGCAACTCGCCGCGCTGCCGCTGCAGGACCATCCGGGCACGGGGTTCCAGTACAGCCACGCGACCGACGTCCTCGGCGCCGTCATCGAGGCGGTGTCGGGCCGAACTCTGGGCGACTTCCTGCGCGAGCGCATCTTCGAGCCGCTGGGGATGAAAGACACGGCGTTCAGCGTCCCGCGCGAGAAGTGGCAACGTGTGGCGGAGCCGTTCGCGAAGGACCCCGATTCCGGCAACGAAGTGACGATGCTCGATGCGCGCATCGCGCCGCGATTCGAGTCCGGTGGCGGCGGCCTGTTCGGCACGACGCACGACTACGCCCGCTTCCTCGCGATGCTGCGCAACCAGGGCTCGCTCGACGGCGTGCGCGTCGTGTCGCGCAAGACGATCGAGTGGATGACGTCCGACCACCTGGGCAGCCTGCCGAAGTACAACGACCTGCTGATCCCCGGCTACGGCTTCGGGCTCGGCGTCGCCGTGCGCACGCACACCGGCATGGCACCGCAACCGGGATCGGTCGGGCAGTTTTTCTGGAGCGGCATCGGCGGCACCTCGTTCTTCGTCGACCCGGCGGAAGACGTGTTCGCGCTCCTCATGACGCAGGGACCGAACCAGCGGATCTTCTTTCGCAACCTGTTCCGGCACCTGGTGTACGCTGCACTCGATTGAAGGACATCGAATGAGCCACGACCACGACCATGACCACGAACCGCGCTGGAAGCACGACGGCGTGCGGGTGATTGCCGCCAACCAGCTCGACGCGAACACTGCGCAGACGCCCGGCATGGACCGCAAGGCCGCGATCAACTTCGCGCGCGTCGGCGCGCAGAAGCTGTGGGCCGGCACCGTGCACATCCACCCCGATGCGAAAACGGGTGCGCATCATCACGGCCACCTGGAAAGCGTGATCTATGTGGTGAAGGGCCGTGCGCGCATGCGCTGGGGCGATGCGCTCGAATTCACCGCCGAAGCGGGGCCGGGCGATTTCATCTATGTGCCGCCTTACGTGCCGCACCAGGAGATCAACGCGAGCCCGACCGAGGTGCTCGAATGCGTCCTGTGCCGCAGCGACGGGCAGGCGGTCGCGATCAGCCTGGACATCGAGCCGGTGGAGAAACCCCAGACGGTGCTCTGGGTCGACCCGACCCATCCGCACGGCGGCGTCTGAGCGCAGTTTGCACGCGTAGGAGCGCGACTACGCCGCGACAGCCGCGTGCTCCTACAGCGGCCGGGCTGCGCCTGCCGCTACAAGTGCATGCATGGAACCCGACAACGACGGCGAGGATCGGCTCGCCCCGCCGACGCGCGGCGAAACGCTCGTGCCCGCGATGGCCGTGGTCGCT
>DATBPW010000023.1:0-3352 GCA_036561125.1 Ramlibacter sp.
AGGTTTCGAGGATGTCGACCTCGCCGACCTGCTCGATGCACTCGGCCGCGGCCACGCGCACGGCCGTCGCGCAGGGCCCCGCGCCGGCCGCGACTACGACGTCGCCGCGCGCATCAGCCTCGAAGACGCGCATCGCGGCGCCAAGCTGTCGCTCCACCTGCAAGGCGCTCAGGGGCCGCGCGAGCTGGAGATCACGGTGCCGCCCGGCGTCACCGCGGGCCAGAAGCTGCGTCTGCGCGGGCAGGGCGGCCCAGGGCGCAACGGCGGGCCCAGCGGCGACATCTACGTGCACATCGAACTCGCGCCCGACCCCCGCTTTCGCGTCGACGGCAAGGACCTGTACTTCGACCTCGCGCTCGCGCCGTGGGAAGCGGCGCTCGGCGCGGAAGTCCCCGTGTCCACGCTCGACGGCGACGTGATGCTGAAGGTGCCCGCCGGTGCGCACTCGGCGCAGAAGCTGCGGCTGCGCGGGCGGGGCCTCGGCCCCGCCGCAGCGCGGGGCGATCTCTACGCCGTCGTCCACATCGACGTGCCGCGCACGCTGACGCCGCGCGAGCGCGAACTGTTCGAGGCGCTGGCAAAGGACAGCCCGTTCGATGCGCGGAAGAACGCGAAGGAGGCGCAGCCATGAACGGCGCGACCGAACACCTGGTGCCGGGCGACGACCGCCCGCTGGCGCTCGACGAATTCGCGCGCATCGCTTCGGTGCCGCCGCACGACGTGGCCGAACTGGTCGACTACGGGCTCATCGCCCGCAGCGGCCTGGACATGCGCACCGCTCTCGCGCTGCGCGAAGCCGCGCGGCTGCGCGCCGACTTCGACCTGGACCTGTTCACGACCGGCCTGCTGGCCGGCTACCTGCGCCGCATCGACGACCTCGAAGGCGAAGTGCAGCGGCTGCGCGCACGCGCGCCGGCACGCGCGGTGTACACCGAGGTGTCGTTCACGTCGGTGGAGATCCGGCGCTAGCGGCCCTTGAACTGCGCCTTGCGCTTCTCGATGAAGGCCTGCATGCCTTCGTTCTTGTCGTGCGTCGCGAAGAGCGAATGGAAGATGCGGCGCTCGAACATCACGCCGTCCGACAACCCGCTTTCGAAAGCGCGGTTCACCGATTCCTTCGCCGCCATCGCCGCGAGCCGCGGCATCTCGGCGATCGTGATCGCGGCCGCGAGCGCTTCGTCCATCAGCTTGTCCAGCGGCACCACGCGGCTCACCAGTCCCGCGCGCTCCGCTTCGTTCGCGTCCATCATGCGCGAGGTCAGCACGAGGTCCATCGCCTTCGACTTGCCGATGGCGCGCGGCAAGCGCTGCGTGCCGCCCGCGCCGGGAATGATGCCGATCTTGATCTCGGGCTGGCCGAACTTCGCGTTGTCCGCGGCGATGACGAAGTCGCACATCATCGCGAGCTCGCAGCCGCCGCCCAGTGCGAACCCGCTCACCGCGCCGATGACGGGCTTGCGCACCGAGCGGATCGTCTCCCAGTTGCGCGTGATGAGGTCGTTCTTGTAGGCGTCGGCGAAGCCGTGCTGCGCGATCGTGCCGATGTCGGCGCCCGCGGCGAACGCCTTCTCGTTGCCCGTGACGATGATGCAGCCGATCGTGTCGTCGGCATCGAACGCCTTCAGCGCCGCGCCGAGCTCATCCATCAGCTGGTCGTTCAGCGCATTGAGCTGCTTGGGCCGGTTCAACTGGATCACGCCGACCTGGCCGGCTTCGGTGCGCACCTGGATCGCTTCGTAGTTCATCGTCGGGGTCTCCTGGGCGCAATGATAAAGTGCCCGTCGCAAGGAGACGACGATGACCGAACCGACGGTGCTCTACGAAGCGCGCGGCGCCGTGGCGCTCGTGACCCTGAACCGGCCGCAGGCCCTCAACAGCTTCACGCGCGCGATGCACGAGGAACTGTGGGGCGCGTTGCGCAAGATCGACGAGGACAAGTCGATCCGCGCGATGGTGCTGACGGGCGCGGGCCGCGGCTTCTGCGCGGGCGCGGACCTCGCGGAATTCGACTTCACGCCGGGGCCGGACCTCGTCGCTCGCGCCGACCCGGGGCCGATCATCGAGCAGGCGTTCAACCCGACCGTGCGCAAATTGCAGGCGCTACGTGTGCCGACGGTCGCCGCGGTCAACGGCTCGGCGGCGGGCGCGGGCGTGTCGATCGCGCTGGGGTGCGACCTCGCACTCGCCGCGTCGAACGCTTCGTTCACGCTGGCCTTCAGCAAGATCGGCCTCGTGCCCGATGCCGGCGGCACGTGGTTCCTGATCAAGAAGCTCGGCCTCGCACGCGCGATGGGCGCGGCGATGCTGTCCGACAAGATGGGCGCGCAGGACGCGAAAGCGCAGGGGATGATCTGGGACGTGGTGCCCGAAGGGCAGGACTGCGTGGACGCCGCGCTGATGCTCGCGCAGCGCCTGGCCGCGATGCCGACGAAGGCGCTCGTCGAGACGCGCAAGCTGCTGCGCGCAGCAGCCAGCAACGAGCTCGACCGGCAACTCGACCTCGAGCGCGACACGCAGTCGATGCTGGGCAAGTCGCACGACTACTTCGAAGGCGTGAACGCGTTTCGCGAGAAGCGCGCGCCCCACTTCAAGGGCGAATGAGCATGGATGCACGCGAACTCGCCGCGAAGGTCGGCGCCACGATGTTCGCGGCCGACCGTGCGAGCCGCGAGTTCATGCAGATGGAACTCGTGAGCTGCGAGCCGGGCCGCGCCGTGATGCGCATGGCGGTGCGCCGCGAGATGCTCAACGGCCACGAGATCTGCCACGGTGGCTTCATCTTCACGCTGGCCGACTCGACGTTCGCGTTCGCATGCAACAGCCACAACCAGGCGACCGTCGCGGCCGGCTGCAGCATCGAGTTCCTCAAGCCCGGCAAGCTGGGCGACCTGCTCACGTGCGAAGGCGCGGAGCAGATGCTGCAGGGCCGCCACGGCATCTACGACATGAGGGTGACCAACCAGCACGGTGAAGTGATCGCGATGTTCCGCGGCAAGAGCGCCCACGTCCAGGGCACCGTGATTCCCGAGGAGCAGGCCAAGTGATCGACAAGCGATTCGAACTGGAGCCCATCGAGAAGGCCTCCGTCGACGAACTGCGCGCGTTGCAGTTGAAGCGCCTCAAATCGTCGCTCGCGCACGCGTATGCCAATTCGCCGGTGTATCGCAAGAAGTTCGACGAGGCCGGCGTGCATCCCGACGATTGCCGCTCGCTGGCCGACCTCGCTAAATTCCCGTTCACGACGAAGATCGACCTGCGCGACAACTACCCGTTCGGCATGTTCGCGGTGCCGCGCGAGCAGTGCGTGCGCCTGCATGCATCCAGCGGCACGACGGGGCGGCCGACGGTCGTG
>DATBPW010000024.1:0-8484 GCA_036561125.1 Ramlibacter sp.
GTGTGCGGCGCGCGGAAGGTGATCACCTCGTCCGCATCCTCATCGAGCGCGTACAGGCCCAGGCAGCGCTGCGGCTCGTCGGGCGCCATGCCCAGCTTGCGCGTGGTGATCAGGTCCACCAGCATGTGGCGCTCGAAGACGGTGACGTTCGGCGTCTTCTTGACGTGCTCGATCAGCGTCTGCTGCACGGCCGCGCCCGTCGCGTCGGTGACGTGCACGATGCGCCGCGCGCTGTGGCCGCCTTCGCGCGTGAGGTGCAGGTGGCCGGCCTCCTTGGAGAACGGCACGCCCATCTGCACGAGCCAGTCGATGGTTTCGGGCGCGTGTTCGACGACGAACTTCGTCGCATCGAGCTGCGACAGGCCGGCGCCGGCGACCAGCGTGTCGTCCACGTGCGACTGGAAGCTGTCGTCCTCGGCCATCACGGCGGCGATGCCGCCCTGCGCCCAACCGGACGAGCCGTCGTTGATCGCGCGCTTGGTGATGATCGCGACGCGATGCGTCGGCGCCAGCTGCATCGCCGCCGTCAGGCCCGCGAGGCCGCTGCCGACGATCAGGACGTCGAAGTCGCGCGTGGTCATGCGGGCTGGTACGCCAGGCGCACGTAGATGGGCGCGTACGCCTCGGCCTGTGTCACCTCGACCAGCGTCTCCTTCGCGAGCTCCAGCATCGCGATGAAGGTGACGATGACCACGGGCATGCCGCGGGACGTGTCGAAGAGGTTTTCGAACTCCACGAACTTGCGGCCCTGCAGCCGGCGCAGGATGATGGACATGTGCTCGCGCACGCTCAGCTCCTCTCGCGTGATCTTGTGGTGCTGCACGAGTTTCGCGCGCTTGACGATATCGCGCCACGCCTCCTGCAGGTCGACCACGTTCACGTCGGGGAATCGCGGCTGCAGCGACTGCTCGATGTACACCTGCGAGCGCAGCACGTCGCGGCCCAGTTGCGGCATCTCGTTCAGGCGCGCGGCGGCGAGCTTCATCTGCTCGTACTCGAGCAGGCGGCGCACCAGCTCGGCCCGCGGGTCCTCGGCTTCCTCGCCCGGGGCCGCCTTGCGCGGCGGCAGCAGCATGCGCGACTTGATCTCGATCAGCATCGCCGCCATCAGCAGGTATTCGGCGGCGAGCTCGAGGTTGCGGCTGCGGATCTCGTCGACGTACACGAGGTACTGCCGCGTGACCGCCGCCATCGGGATGTCGAGGATGTTGAAGTTCTGCTTGCGGATCAGGTACAGCAGCAGGTCGAGCGGGCCTTCGAAGGCCTCGAGGAAGATCTCCAGCGCGTCCGGCGGGATGTACAGGTCCGTCGGCATGGCGAACAGCGGTTCGCCATAGAGCCTCGCGAGCGCAACCTGGTCGACGACTTGCGGCATGGTGTCGAGAACGGGCCCGGACGCTTCCGGCAGCGTCTCCTCGCCGTTCTGGCCGTTCATTTCACCGGCTCGGTCTGGTACACATAGGGCTTTTGCCGCACCTGCGCCGCGCGGAACTCGTCCCACGCCTCGCGGCTCACGTGCTTGTCCCACAGCAGGGCGCGGCCGCTGCGCTGCTGCGCCTCGAGGTCGGGGTGCTTGCTCTTCATGTCCGTGATGAACTGCGTCACGTCGGAGTTGTAGTCGGGCCGGCGGAAGATCTTGAGCAGGAAGGACATAACGGCGATTTTACCGGGCGGGCGCATGCAGGCCCTCATCAGGCGCATCCGCTTGATCGACCTCAAGTGGCGCCCGCGGCCGGCGCTTCAATTGGTATTACGATAGGCCGATGCGCCCGCGTGGTGCACGCGGCCGGGGATTTCAGCGTTCGGCCCGAAAGAACGAGAGGACGGACCACACCGTGTCGGGCTGGCTCCACCTGGACTGGATGCTCCTGGTGGCGGGTGCGTGGCTGGCGACCGGCGTCGCCGGGGTGTTCGCGCTGCGCCGCTTCACGTTCGTCTCGCGCGTGCTCTTTCCGTTCGGGGGTCTGCTGGGGCTGGCGCTCGCCGCGATCGCGGTGCAGGCCGTGTTCGATTCGCCGCAGGTCGCAGTGCTGCCGCTCGGGCTGCCCACGCTGCCGTTCCACCTGCGGCTCGACGCGCTATCGGCGTTCTTCCTGCTCGTGATCGGCGCGGTCTCGTTCGGCGTTTCGATTTTTGCGGCCGGCTATTTCCGCCGCGCCGAGGGCACGCCGCCGGGCCTGCTGTGCCTCGAATACCACCTGTTCCTGGCGAGCATGGCGCTGGTCGTGCTCTCCGACGACGCGTACGTCTTCATGGTGATGTGGGAGACCATGGCGCTGTCCTCGTACTTCCTCGTCACCGCGAACCACCGCGTGCCCGAGGTGCGGCGCGCCGGCTACATCTACATCCTGATGGCGCATGTCGGCGCAGTGGCCATCCTGCTTTGCTTCGGCGTGCTGCAGGCCAACACCGGCGATTACACGTTCGCGAACATGCGCGCGCAGCAACTCTCGCCGTTCTGGGCGTCGGCGGCATTCGGGCTCGCGCTGCTCGGCTTCGGCGCGAAGGCCGGCATGCTGCCCCTGCATGTGTGGCTGCCCGAAGCGCACCCGGCTGCGCCGTCGCCCGTTTCCGCGCTCATGAGCGCCGTGATGCTCAAGACGGCGATCTACGGCTTGCTGCGCGTGTCCTTCGACCTGCTGCACACGCGGCTGTGGTGGTGGGGAGCGGGGCTGCTGGCGATCGGCCTGGCCACTGCGCTTTTCGGCGTGGTGTTTGCCGCCGTGCAGGTCGACATGAAACGGTTGCTCGCCTATTCGTCGATCGAGAACATGGGCCTGCTGCTCGCGGCGATCGGCCTGGCGATCGTCTTCGCCTCGCACGGAATGACCGTGCTGGCGGCGCTCGCCCTGACCGCGGCGCTCTATCACGTGGCCAGCCACGCCCTGTTCAAGAGCCTGCTGTTCCTGGCGACCGGCTCGGTGCTGCACGCGACCGGCGAGCGCAACCTCGGAAAGCTCGGCGGGCTGATGCGCTTCACGCCGTGGATCGCGTGGGTCGCGCTGCTGGGCGTGCTCGCGAGCGCGGGACTGCCGCCGCTGGGCGGCTTCGTTGCCGAGTGGCTGCTGCTGCAAAGCTTCCTGTTCACCCCCGGCCTGCCGGATGCCTTGCTGAACATGCTGGTGCCCGTGGCGACGGCGGTGATTGCGCTGGTCGCCGCGCTTGCGGGCTACACGATGGTGAAGTTCTTCGGCGTGATCTTCCTCGGCCAGCCGCGTGAAGAGCGCTTGAAGGAGGCCCGTGACGCGGGCATCTGGGAACGCATCGGCATGGCGTGGCTGGCGCTCGGCTGCATCGTGCTCGGGCTCGCGCCGGTGCAGTTCATCCAGCTCATCGACCCGGTCACGCAGCAGCTCGCCGGCGGCGGGCTGGGCAGCACGGTGGCGCGCAACGGCTGGCTGCTCGCACCGACCAGCCTCGAGCGGGCGAGCTACGGCCCGGTGATCTTCCTCCTGGGGGTCGGCGCGAGCGTGCTGCTCGCGTTCGTCGCCGTGCGCGCGGTCTATCACGGCCGCGTGCGCCGCAGCGCGCCATGGGACTGCGGCTATCCATGGCAGAACGCCCGCATGCAGGACACCGCCGAAGGCTTCGGCCAGCCGATCCGGCAGATCTTCGAGCCGTTCTTCGCGATGCGCCGCGAGCTGCCGTCCCCCTTCGACGCGGCGCCACGGTACGAAGTCGTCATCGGCGATCGCTTCTGGGACTGGATGTATCGCCCGATCGCGGCCGGCGTCGAGTGGTTCGCGCGCCTCGTCGGCCTGCTGCAGCAGGGCCGCATCTCGGTGTACCTGCTGTACAGCTTCGTCACGCTGGTTGCCGTGCTGCTGGTGGTACAGCGATGAACTGGTCCGGCATTCTTTCGCAGGCCCTGGAGATCGTGGTGGCGCTCGCGCTCGCGCCGCTGATGACCGGCTGGGTGAACCAATGCCGCGCGTGGCTGCAGAACCGCTCGGCGCCGAGCGTGTGGCTGCCGTACCGGACGCTGCACAAGCTGTTCCACAAGGACTCGGTGGTGGCCGAGACGGCCACGCCGTTGTTCCGCACGGTGCCGTACATCGTCTTCGGCTGCATGGCGCTTGCGTGCTCCATCGTGCCGACGCTGTCGACCGACCTGCCGTTGTCGGCCGCGGCGGATGCGATCGCGCTCGTCGGCCTGTTCGCCCTCGCGCGCGTGTTCATTTCGCTCGCGGCCATGGACATCGGCACGTCGTTCGGCACGCTGGGCGCGCGCCGCGAAATGCTGATCGGCTTCCTTGCCGAGCCCGCGCTGCTGATGGTGCTGTTCTCGGCATCGCTGATCTCGCACTCGACCTCGCTGACCACCATCGTCGACACGCTCGGCCATCGCGAGTTCGCGATCTACCCGGGGCTGGCGTTCGCGGGGGTCGCGTTCACGATGGTGTCGCTCGCGGAGAACGCCCGCGTGCCGGTCGACAACCCCGCCACGCACCTCGAGCTGACGATGATCCACGAGGCCTTGATCCTGGAATATTCGGCGCGCCACCTCGCACTGCTGGAGTGGGCCGCGAGCCTGAAGCTGTTCGCCTATTCGTGCATGGGGCTCGCGCTGTTCTTCCCCTGGGGCGTTGCCGGCGCGCACGCGCCGCTCGAGCTGCTGCTGGCCTTGCCGGTGCTTGTCGGCAAGCTCGCGATCGGCGGTGCGGCGCTCGCGGTGCTGGAGACCCTGAACGCCAAGATGCGGATCTTCCGCGTGCCCGAGTTCCTCGCCACCGCGTTCCTGCTTGCGGTGATCGGCATGCTCGTCCACCTGCTGCTGGGCGGCTGACATGAACCAGCTGCTCGCCCAGTTCGTCAACCTGCTCGGCGCGATCCTGCTGATGCTCGCGTTCGCGATGATCGTGCAGCGGCGCATCTGGTCGCTGATCAACCTGTTCACGCTGCAGGGCGCGGTGCTGGTCGTGTCGACCGTCGCCGTCGGCTATGTGACCTCGCAGCCGCACCTGTACCTGTCGGCGGCGCTCACCTTCGGGCTGAAGGTCGTGCTGATCCCCGTCCTGCTGCGGCGGATCATCGACCGGCTGGCGATCCGCTGGGACGTCGAGACGCTGATCAACATCCCCACGACGATGCTGATCGGCATCCTCGTCGTGATCTTCGCGTTCAACCTGGCGACGCCGATCGCGCAGCTGTCGCATTCCGTCGCGCGCGCGACGCTCGGCATCGCACTGGCCTGCGTGCTGCTGTCGTTCCTGATGATGATCACGCGCGCGAAGGCCGTCACGCAGGTCGTCGGCTTCCTGTCGATGGAGAACGGCCTGTTCTTCGCCGCGACGTCGGCCACTTATGGCATGCCGATGGTGGTGGAGCTGGGCATCGCGCTGGACGTGCTGATCGGCGTGCTGATCCTCGGCGTCTTCATGTTCCAGATCCGCGAGCAGTTCGACAGCCTCGACATCCGCCACCTCGAGAAGTTGAAGGACCAGTGACGTGCCCGTGCTGACCTTCGTCCTCGCGTTCCCGCTGCTCGGGGGCATCGTGCTGGCGCTGTGGGGGCACCGGGAGCGGGCGCGCGACCTCAACGTGGCCTTCAGCTTCGCGACGTTCGCCGCCGCGTGCGCGCTCACGGCGCAGGTGATCGCGAGCGGCCCCTTCTTCGCGTGGGACCACGAATTCTTCATCGACCCGCTCAACGTGTTCCTCGTCACGCTCACGTCGTTCGTGGCGCTGACGACGGCGATCTTCTCGCGCCCGTACATGCGGGTGGAGCGCGACCACGGCAAGATGACGCCGTCGCGCCTGCGCCTCTACCACAGCATGTACCAGCTGTTCTCGTTCGCGATGCTGCTGGCGCTCATGACCAACAACATGGGAATCCTGTGGGTCGCGATGGAAGCGGCCACGCTCACCACGGTATTGCTGGTGAGCGTGTATCGGACGGCTGCGAGCCTCGAAGCCGCCTGGAAGTATTTCATCCTGTGCGGGGTCGGAATCGCGCAGGCGCTGTTCGGCACTGTCCTGCTGTACATGGCGGCCGAGAAGGTGATCGGCGCCGGCGGCGGCGCGCTGCTCTGGACCCAGCTCGATGCGGTCAAGGGCCAGCTCGACCCGAACATCATCACGCTGGCGTTCGCTTTCCTGTTCATCGGCTACGGGACGAAGGTGGGCCTCGTGCCGCTGCACAACTGGCTGCCGGACGCGCACGCCGAAGGCCCGACGCCGGTCTCGGCAGTGCTGTCCGGGCTCCTGCTGAACGTCGCGTTGTACGCGGTCCTGCGCTGCAAGGTGCTCACCGACGGGGCGCTGCACAGCCAGCTCGCCGGGCACCTGATGATGGGATTCGGCATGGTGTCGGTGGTCGCGGCGGTGTTCTTCCTGTTCCGGCAGAAGGACATCAAGCGCATGTTCGCGTACTCGTCGATCGAGCACATGGGCCTGATGACGTTCGCTTTCGGCATGGGCGGGCCGATCGCGAACTTCGCGGGGCTGCTGCACATGACGGTGCACTCGCTCGTGAAGTCGGCGATCTTCTTCGCTGCGGGGCACGCGTCGCAGAAGGCCGGCACGCAGGTGATGGACGAAATCCGCGGCCTGATGAAGGTGAACCCGACGGTCGGCTGGGCCCTGATGCTCGGGTCGCTCGCGATCCTCGGCATGCCGCCCTTCGGCGTGTTCGCGAGCGAATTCCTGATCCTGACGACGGCGATGCGCGAGCAGCCGTGGGCAGCGCCGCTGCTGCTGCTCGCCCTCGGTGTGGCGTTCGCATCCGTGTTCAGCCGGGTGCAGCCGATGGTGTTCGGCGAGACGACGGTCAAGCGCCTGCCGCACCCGCCGTCGCTCGTGCCGGTCTTCGTGCACCTCGGCCTCGCGCTGATGCTCGGCCTGTACATCCCGCCTTACCTGGATGCGTGGTACCGCGAGGCCGCCCGCATGCTCGGGGGCTGACGCGATGCCGATGCGCGCCTTGAGCCTCGACCTGCAGCGCCTGCCCGGCGCCATGCCCGTGCTGCGCGCGCGCGTGGATGCCGGGCAGTGGCGCAACGCTGCGCAGTCGACGGCCGATGCGGGCGGCCGCCTGCTTGCACTGTGGGCCGGCGACCGCGGCGGCGTGGCCGCGCCGTCGCCGTGGGTCGCAGCGGCCTACGTCACGGCGCAGGCGCTCGTCTGGCTCGAGTTGCCGCTCGCTGCGCAGCAAGGCTATCCGGACGTGTCGCGCTTCTTCCCGTACGCGGCGCGCATGGAGCGTGCCGCGGCGGACCTCGCCGGCGTGCGTGCCGACGGTTTCGAAGACCGGCGGCCGTGGTTGAACCACGGCGCATGGCCGCGCGACTGGCATCCGCTATCCGCCGCGGGGCTGCACGGCAGCGACCCGTCGCCGCAGCCCACGGCCGATTACCCGTTCGTGCGCGTCGAGGGCGATGGCGTGCACGAGATCGCCGTCGGCCCCGTGCACGCGGGCATCATCGAACCGGGTCACTTCCGCTTCTCCGTCGTCGGTGAAAAAGTGTTGCGGCTGGAGGAGCGGCTCGGTTACACGCACAAGGGCATCGAGCAGCGGTTCACGCGCATGCCGGCGCTCGAGGGACATCGGCTCGCGGGGCGCGTCTCGGGCGACACCACGGTCGGCTACGCGTGGGCCTACTGCATGGCACTGGAGTCGGCGCTCGGCGCTGCAGTGCCGCCGCGCGCGCAGTGGCTGCGCGCGCTGATGCTCGAACGCGAGCGCGTCGCCGCCCACCTGATCGACATCGGCTTCATCGGCAACGACGCGGCGCTCGGCTTCGGGCTCGCGCAGTTCTCGCGATTGCGCGAGGACTGGCTGCGCCTGTCCAACGAGGCGTTCGGGCACCGCCTGATGATGGACCGCGTCGTGCCGGGCGGGGTGGCGGGCGATGTCGAAGCGCCGATGCTCGCGCGCATCCGGTCGCAATGCGATGCAATCGAACCGGAAGTGCGGCTTCTCGAGAGCACCTACGAATCGCATGCAGGGCTGCAGGACCGGTTTGCAGGCACGGGCCGCGTTGCGCCGCAACTCGCTGCGCAACTGGGCCTGACCGGCCTGGCGGGGCGCGCGAGCGGGCAGGCCAACGACCTGCGCTGCGACGTTCGCTGGGCGCCGTATGACGCGCTCGACGTGAAGAAGGCGGGCGACACCGACGGCGACGTCGCGGCGCGGGTCGCCGTCCGCTTTGCGGAAGCCTATGAATCGCTGCGCCTGATCCGCACGATCTGCGACTGGCTGCCGGGCGGCGCAGTTCGTGCCGACATCGCAGCGCCGGGCAGCGGCGGATTCGGCGCAGGCTGGGTCGAGGGCTGGCGCGGTGAAGTCTTCGTCGCGCTCGAACTGGGCGATGCCGGCCAAGTGCTGCGCTGCCACTGCCACGACCCATCGTGGCAGAACTGGCCCGTGATCGAACACGCCGTCATCGGCAACATCGTCCCGGACTTTCCCCTGATCAATAAATCATTCAACCTGAGTTATTCGGGACACGACTTGTAGCCATGTGGAAGATCGTCCGCCAGATC
>DATBPW010000025.1:0-2348 GCA_036561125.1 Ramlibacter sp.
CGGTATGTCGCAATGCGAGGTTGTTGCTTTGCACCGTGACGTGGTAGCCGCGCTGCGTTTCCAGCGGCACGCGCGCGCCCAGCTGGTGCGCAAGCGACGCCGACCAGGCGCCCGCCGCGACGACGGCGCCGTCGCATTCCAAGCGTCGCCCGCCCTGCAAGACCACCGCCGTGATCCTGTCGCCGCGGCGCTCGAACGACGCCGCTTCGCCCTGCACCGATTGCGCGCCGTCGGCCACGCAGCGATCGTGGATCGCCTTCACCAGCGCTTGCGGGTCGAGCGTGGAGCCGTTCTCCGGCGCGAGGATGCCGAAGCGGAAGCGCCCTTTCAGGTCGGGCTCGAGCGCTGCGAGCTCTTCTTCGCCCACGTCGCGCATGTCGCAGCCCAGGCTGCGCCGCAGGTCCATGCCCCAGCGCCAGCGGCGGGCGCTCTCCGCGCTGCTGTACACATAGAGGCATCCGGTGCGCCGGACGAGGTGCTGCGCACCGGCGTGATCCAGCAACGCGCCGTAGCTCTCGAAGATCGGCGCCAGCAGGCCGCGCAATGCCGTCGCGATCCGCGTGACTTCACTGCGCGACGATGCGCGCAGGAAACGCAGGAGCCAGGGCAGTGCGATGGGGAGATAGGAAGGCCGGATGCGCAGCGCGCCGTCCGGGTCGAGCAGCCAGCCCGGCACCTGCTTCCACATCCCCGGCATGCCCACCGGCAGGCACGCGCTCGGCGACAGCGAGCCCGCGTTGCCGAACGAGCAAGCCTCACCGGGCGGAACCGGCGCGACGAAGGTGATGGTGTGGCCATCGCGCTGCAGCCACGCGCCGCAGCTCGCACCGACGATGCCCGTGCCCAGGACGACGACACGCATCGGCGCAGTGTAGCGTCAGACGTCCTCCGGGCGCATCTCGATGGCGCCGCACGGGCATTCGGCCATGCACATGCCGCAGCCCTTGCAGTAGTCGTAATTGAACTCGAAGCCCTGGCCGGGCCCGAGCTTGACCACCGCATTGTCGGGGCACACGCCGTAGCAGTTGTCGCATTCGAAGCAGTTGCCGCACGACAGGCAGCGGCGCGCCTCGAACAGCGCGTTGTCTTCCGTCAGGCCGCCTTGCACTTCGTCGAAGCTGCTCGTGCGGCGGGCCGCATCGAGTTGCGGCCGCATCGTCTTGGGCGCATCGCTGTAGTACCAGGTGTTCAGGCGCTCGAACGTCGCGAGCGCGTGCTTGGGTTCGGCATCGAGCGTCGCTGCGCGCAGCCACGCATCGATGTGGCGCGCGGCCTTCTTGCCGTGGCCGACCGCGACGGTCACGTTGCGTTCGGCCGGAACCATGTCGCCGCCTGCGAACAGGCCCGGGTGGCTGGTCATCATCGTCGCGGGGTCGACTTGCACCACGCCGTCGTTCTTGTCGAGGTCCGGGACATCATCGAGCAACGACAGGTCCACGTCCTGCCCGAGCGCGAGCACCAGCGAATCGGCTTCGAGCGTCTCGAACTCGCCGGTCGGCTGCGGGTTGCCCTTGTCGTCCAGGCGCATCTTCTCGATCGTGAGCCGGCTGCCTTCGGCCTGCTTGATCGTGGAGAGCCATTTCACTTTCACGCCTTCTTCGAGCGCCTCTTCCACTTCGAAATCATGCGCGGGCATCTTCTCGCGCGTGCGGCGATAGACGATCAGCGATTCCGTCGCGCCAAGCCGCCGAGCCGTGCGTGCGACGTCAATCGCCGTGTTGCCGCCGCCATAGACGACCACGCGCCGCCCGAGCATCGGCTGCTCCTGCCCTTCCATCGAGCGCAGCAGCGCCACCGCATCGAGGATGCGCGACGAGTCCTTCGCGGGAATGAACGCACGCTTGGCGATGTGCGCCCCGACCGCGAGGAACACCGCGTCGAAGTGCCACTGCGCCATCATCTGCGCGGCGCTCTCGACCTTGCAGTTCAGCTCCACCGTCACGCCCATGTCGACGATGCGCTGCATCTCGGCATCGAGCACATCGCGCGGCAGGCGGTACTTCGGGATGCCCCAGCGCATCATGCCGCCCAGCGCGAGGCCGGCGTCCTTGACCGTCACGCGATGCCCCATGCGCCGCAGGTGATACGCGGCCGACATGCCCGACGGCCCCGCACCCACCACGAGCACGTGCTGGCCCGATTCCCCAGCGGGTGCGTCGAACTTCCAGCCGCGCCTGATCGCCTCGTCGCCGAGGAAGCGTTCGACAGAGTTGATGCCCACCGGATCGTCGACCTTGCCGCGATTGCACGCGCCTTCGCAGGTGTGATAACAGACGCGGCCCATGATCGCGGGGAACGGGTTGTCGCGCACGAGATGGCGCCACGCGGTTTCGTAGTCGCCGCTTTCG